>JAFECZ010000467.1 GCA_018241905.1 Pseudomonadota bacterium | reverse complement strand
GCCGCCGGCCAGCAGCAGCTTCTGCGCGGCCAGGACGATGTCGCGCAGGGCCTGGTGATAGTCGCGCGCCGCATCGCCCAGCGACGCGGCGCTGATGGTGCCGGCGCCGCCATGGATGGCGATGACTGGAGTGATGAGGTTCATTGCGAATCGCAGTATGGGAGATGACATCGCAAGTATCGTGCTCGCGATGCGAACCGGCCGCGGCCGGCGCGCCGGGGCTATTCTGGCCAATTTCCGGCCCGACCGGAACGTGAGGAAACGCGGGGGGCCGCGAAGGCCGCGCGCCCGCTATTCGTTGTAGTTGTAGCCGCCGGCACCCATCAGGGCCGACAGGCGGCCGGAGATGTTGGCGACGATCTCGCGCACCTGCTCCACGCCGGGCCCGACCTTCTGGTCGATGCGTTCCAGGTGCGGCACGTTGATGGCGGCGATCACCTGCCCGGCCACGCCCACGATCGGGTAGGCGATGTTGGTGATGCCGCGGATCTGCTGGCTGGGCGTGGTCGCGTAGCCGCGCTCGCGCACCTCCTGCAGCATGGCGAACAGCTCGCCGGGGTCGATGTCGCGCTCGCCCTCGACCGGGGTGTGCGCGGCCAGCATGCGGGCACGGTCGACCTCGTCGCGAAAGGCGAGCAGCACGTGGCCCGAGGAGGTGTCGGTCAGGCCGATCGACACGCCCACCTTCAGGCCGAAGGACCAGCGCTCGGGGCTTTCGATCTGGGCGATTACCACCACCCGCCCGCCCTGGTACATGGCCAGGTGGCAGGACTGGCGCGAGCGATTGGCCAGCTCGCGCAGCAGCGGCAGCGCCACGGCGACCAGGCTCTTGAGCGGCTGCTGGCGATGCGCCAGCTCGAACATGCGCAGGGTGAGGGTGTAGCGGTCGTTCTCGTCCACCCGCACATAGCCGCGCCGCTGCAGCGTGACCGCCATGCGGAAGATCTCGCTGACCTTGCGCCCGACCTTCTGCGCCAGCTCGTTGAGCGTGTAGCCCGCAGCGCTGTCGGCCAGCACTTCCAGGATGTCCAGCCCCTTTTCGAGCGCAGGCGCGGGATAGCGCTGCGCGCCCTGGGCCTGCGGCTCGCCGTCGGTTTCGCCCCCGCCCTGGATTTCGGTCTCACCCTGGTTCATCGTTGCGCTTCTTGGTTCAGTTCGTCCATCCACCGTCGATCATATGGATCGCGCCGGTGGTGAAGGCAGACTCGTCGGACGCCAGGTACACCACCAGCGCGGCCACCTCTTCCGGCCGGCCCACGCGGCCCAGCGGCTGCCGCGCCACGAAGGCGGCGCGGATCGCGGCCTCGTCGGTGCCCGCCTGCTGGGCCTGCGCGGCGATGCGGTCGCGCAGCGAGGGCGACTCGATGGTGCCGGGGCAGATCGCGTTGCAGCGGATGCCCTGCTGGATGAAGTCGGCCGCCACCGCCTTGGTCAGGCCGATCACCGCCGCCTTGGAGGCGCCGTAGACGCAGCGGTTGGGCACGCCCTTCACGCTGGAGGCCGCCGACGCCATGTTGATGATCGAGCCGCCGTGCGCCAGCATGGCCGGCAGGAAGGCGCGGATGGTGCGGTACATGGCCTTCACGTTGAGGTCCATGCTGAAGTCCCAGTCGGCTTCGCTGCATTCCAGGATGTTGCCGGCCGCCACGAAGCCGGCGCAATTGAACAGCGCGTCGAGCCGGCCGCTCTGGTTCTGTGCGAAGGCCTGCACCGCCGCGCTGTTGCGCACGTCGAGCACGGCGGTCTTCAGGCCGGCCAGGCCTTCGCCCTTCGCCTGCGCGGCGAGGGCCGCAAGGGCCGCCTCGTCCACGTCGGTCGCCCACACGGAGGCGCCTTCGCGCGCCAATGCCAGCGCGCTGGCGCTGCCGATGCCCTTGCCGGCCGCCGTGACCAGGATGTTCTTGCCTTTGACGCGCTGGTTCATTCCGTCTTACCTCGTTTGCTTGGATGCGCCGCATCAACCATTGATGACAACGACTTTCATGTATGAAATGAACTCTACGCCATAGCTTCAAGATTCGGGCACTTCATTTCAGCGCGAATTCGCAGAATTTCATAGGTGAATACCCGAAACCACGGGGATCACACCCTCGATAAATGAGACAGGTGCTGCTAGTCTTCGATGCAATCTCATTTCATATATGAAATTGCCGTGTCCACTTCGTCGAACACTTCGCTGCTGACCCGCCTGCAGGCCTGCTACACCGGCATCCTTCACGACGTCATGCGCGCCGCCGGCATGCGCAACTTCACGCTGCCGCCCACGCTGCGCCCGCTGATTCCGGGCAAGAAGATCTGCGGCCCGGCGTTCACGGTGAACGGCAAGGTGGACACCAGCGCCGATCCGCACGAAACCCTGCTGGCCTGGACCGGCTTTCTCTCGCGCGCCAAGCCCGGCCACATCGCGGTGATCCAGCCCAACGACTCGGTGGTCTCGCACATGGGCGAGCTCTCGGCCGAGACGCTGGGGCTGAAGGGCGTGCTGGGCGTGATCGCCGATGGCGGCGTGCGCGACGCCGAGTTCATCCAGGCGCAGGGCTTCCAGGTCTGGCACCGCTACTTCACGCCGCGCGACATCGTGGGCTACTGGCTGCCCGAGGCGATGGACGTGCCGATCCGCATCGGCGAGGTCACCGTCAACCCCGGCGACCTCCTGCTGGCCGACACCGACGGCGTGATCTGCCTCCCGCTGGCGCAGGCCGAGGCGATCATCAGCGAGGCCGAATCCATGATGGCGCGCGAGAACCAGGTGCGCACCGCCATCCTCGCCGGCACCGACCCGCAGCAGGCCTACCTGCAGTACGGCAAGTTCTGACGGCAGGGCAACGCGCGTGGACAACAAGAAGCCAAACCTCGATCCCCGGCTGGTGCTGCTCTCGCCGGAAGACAACTGCCTGGTGGCCTGCACCCCGCTCGCGGCCGGCACGACGGTGCAGCTGGAAGAAGCCGGCGTGACACTGGCGCGCGACATCGGCATGGGCCACAAGCTGGCCCGCCGCGACCTGAACGCCGGCGAGAAGGTGATCAAGTACGGCGCCGTCATCGGCAGCCTGAACGGCGCCGTGCGCGCGGGCGAGCACATCCACACGCACAACCTGAGCAGCGACTACACGCCCACCTACACGCTGGACGAAGGCCACACCTACGTCGGCCATTGACGCGACAGAACACACAGCCCACGAGATGAGTTCCGCCAACACGCTTCCCCTGCAAGGCTACCCGCGCGCCGATGGCCGCAAGGGCATCCGCAATGCGATCGTCGTCGCCTACCTGGTCGAATGCGCGCACCACGTGGCGCGCGAGATCACGCTCAACTTCCGCGGCCGCGAGGACGCCGAGGTGCAGCTGGTGGGCTTTCCCGGCTGCTACCCCAACGAATATGCCGAGCGGGTGATGGGCGCCATCGCCACGCACCCGAACGTGGGCGCGGTGCTGCTCATTTCGCTGGGCTGCGAGAGCATGAACAAGCGCAAGCTGGAGCAGCTGGTGGCTGCCTCGGGCCGGCCGGTGCACACGCTGACCATCCAGGAAAAGGGCGGCACGCGCAGCACGGTGCGCGAGGGCACGGAGTGGGTCGAATGGGCCCAGGCCATGCTGGCCGAGCAGGTCCGCGTGCCGATGGCGATGGACGAGCTCATCGTCGGCACCGTGTGCGGCGGCTCCGACGGCACCAGCGGCATCACCGCCAACCCGGCGGTGGGCCGCGCCTTCGACCAGCTGATCGGCGAGGGCGCACGCTGCATCTTCGAGGAGACCGGCGAGCTGATCGGCTGCGAGTTCCACATGAAGCGCCGCGCCGCCACGCCCGAGCTGGGCGAGGCGATCGTGCAGTGCGTGGCCAAGGCGGCGCGCTACTACAGCATCATGGGCCACGGCAGCTTCGCGCCGGGCAATGCGGACGGCGGCCTGTCGACCATCGAGGAAAAATCGCTGGGCGCGTATGCCAAGAGCGGCGCCTCGCCCATCAGCGGCATCGTCAAGCCGGGCGACGTGCCGACGCAGGGCGGGCTCTACTTGCTGGACGTGGTGCCCGACGGCGAGCCGCGCTTCGGCTTTCCCAACATCAGCGACAACGCCGAGATCGTGGAGCTGATCGCGTGCGGCGCGCACGTCATCCTCTTCACCACCGGCCGCGGCTCGGTGGTGGGCTCGGCGGTGTCGCCGGTCATCAAGGTGTGCGCCAACCCGGACACCTACCGGCGCCTGGCCGAGGACAT
>JAFECZ010000466.1 GCA_018241905.1 Pseudomonadota bacterium | reverse complement strand
GGCGTGGCCGCGCAGCCGGCCGTCTATCACGACGATTTTGCCGGCGACGTGGCCGAGCAACTGCGGCGCGTCGATGGCGTGCTGGTCTGGTGCAACCCCATCGAGGGCGGGCGCCGGCGCGACCGGCTCGACGCCGTCTTGCGCGAGGCAGCGCAGGCCGGCGTTTTCGTCAGCACGCACCCCGACACGATCCTGCGCCTGGGCACCAAGGACGTGCTGCTCGACGTGCGCGATCTGCCCTTCGGCAGCGACGTGCTTCGCGTGGACAGCCTCGGCCAGCTGGCAACCGAACTGCCGGCACGCCTGCGCCGCGGCGCACGGGTGCTCAAGCAGTACCGCGGCCACAGCGGCGTGGGCGTGTGGCGTGTCGAAGGCATCGAAGCTTCGCCGCTCCTGCGCGTGCGGCATGCGCAGCGCGGAGCGCACGAGGAGCAGATCGAGGTGCCTGCCTTGCTGGAGCGCCTGGCGCCCTACTTCGAGCCGGCCAACGGCGGCCACATGATCGACCAGGCGTGGCAGCCGCGCCTGGTCGACGGCATGGTGCGCGCCTACCTCGTGCAGGGCCGCGTGGCCGGCTTCGGCCACCAGGCGATCAATGCGCTCTACCCGGCCCGTGCAGGCCAAGAAGCGCCGGCGCCCGGCCCGCGGCTCTACCACGATGCGGATCTGCCGCAGTTCCAGGCGCTCAGGCATTTGCTCGAAACGCAGTGGGTCGAGCTGCTGCGCATCCGCGTCGGCCTGGAGCCTTCGCAGTTGCCGATGCTGTGGGACTGCGACTTCATGTTCGGCGAGCCGACCGCAGGGCAGCCCGAGCGCTACGTGCTGTGCGAAATCAACGTGAGCAGCGTGTCGCCGTTTCCGCCGTCCTGCATCGCGCCGCTTGTCGAAGCGGTAGGGACGCGGCTGGCCTCGCACACCGGCTGAGGCGACTCGCTTTTTCTAAGCGCGGACAAAGCGCCGCTGCCGCGCCGCCTTCAGAACATCCGCAATCAGGAAGGCCAGTTCCAGGCTCTGCGAGCCGTTCAGCCGCGGGTCGCAGGCGCTGCGATACCGGCTGGCAAGGCTTTCGTCGGTCAGCTCCTGCGCGCCGCCGCGGCACTCCGTCACGTCCTGCCCGGTCATCTCGAAGTGCAGGCCGCCGGGATAGGTGCCCGCCTCTTCGTGGGCCGCGAAGAAGCCGCACACCTCGTCGAGTACGCGCGCAAAGTCACGCGTCTTGTAGCCGTTGGACGAGGTCACGGTGTTGCCGTGCATCGGGTCGCAGCACCACACCGGCGTGCGCCCGGCATCGCGCACGGCGCGCAGCAGCGGCGGCAATGCCTGCGCCACGCGATCGCTGCCCATGCGCGCGATGAGCACGATGCGGCCGGGCTCCTGTTCCGGATCCAGCACGTCGAGCAAGGCGAGCACGTCGGCGGGCTTGGCCGATGGGCCCAGTTTCACGCCCACCGCGTTGTCGATGCCGCGCAGGAACTCGACGTGCGCGCCGTCGATGGCGCGGGTGCGCTCGCCCAGCCAGAGCATGTGCGCCGAGGCGCCGTAGGCCCACCCCGTGCCCTCGTCGAAACGGGTCAGCGCCTGCTCGTACTGTAGGTGCAGGGCCTCGTGCGAGGTGTAGAACTCCACGGCGTGCAGCTGCGGCGCCTTGTCCGCGTCGAAGCCGCAGGCTTCCATGAAGGCCAGCGACTCGGTGATGCGGTCGGCCAGCTCTTCGAAGCGCTCGCCCTGGGGGCTGCGGCGCACGAAGTCGGCCGTCCAGCCGTGTACCCGGTGCAGGTCGGCCAGGCCACCTTGCGCAAAGGCGCGCAGCAGGTTCAGCGTGGCCGCCGAATGCGAGTAGGCGGTGAGCAGCCGGTTCGGGTCGGGCGTGCGCGCCGCCACGTTGAAGTCGGCGCCGTTGATGATGTCGCCGCGGTAGGACGGCAGCGTCAGGTCCCCCTGCGTTTCCGTGTCGGACGAGCGGGGCTTGGCAAACTGCCCGGCAATGCGCCCGACCTTGATGACCGGGCAGGACGCGGCATAGGTGAGCACCACCGCCATCTGCAGCATCACGCGGAATGTGGACTCCACCGGCAACTGCCCCAGCTCGTCGAAGCTCTCCGCGCAGTCGCCGCCCTGCAGCAGGAAGGCCTGGCCGCGCGAGACCGCGGCGAGCCGGTTCTTGAGCTGTGTGATCTCGCCGGGAAAGATGAGCGGCGGCAACGCGGCCAGGCGTGCCTCGACGTGCTGCAGCGCGTGCGGGTCCGGATAAGACGGCAGCTGCAGCGCGGTACGCTGGCGCCAGGAGGAAGGCGACCAAGATTGCATGGCGGCATGGTAAACCCAGCACCGGCGGCCCGGCGAGGCGCAGAAGCAGCACAATCGCCGGCGGAGCGTGCGCCATGTTCGCGGTCTACAAGTACCTTTTTCCGGCCATGTGGAGTGCCTGCGCGCTCTACTGGGTGGTCATGGCCCGCGGCAACAAGGCGAACGTGCGCCACGAGTCGCCGGGGTCGCGGCTCCTGCACTTCGTGCCCCTGGCCTTGGCGGTCGTGCTGCTGTGGCGCCCGGTCCCGTTGCCCGCCCTGCTCACCGCGCGTTTCCTGCCGCGTGCGGCGTGGGTGTTCTGGATCGGCGCGGTGCTTGCGCTGGCCGGCTTCCTGTTTGCCATCTGGGCGCGCGCCTACATCGGCCGGAACTGGAGCGCCGCCGTCACGGTCAAGGCGGGCCACGAGCTGGTCACGACCGGGCCGTATGCCGTCGTTCGGCACCCGATCTATGCGGGCCTCTTGCTGGCCTTCGTGGGCACCGCGCTGGCGCGCAGCGATCTTGGCGGCATGGTGGCCGTGGTGCTCGTGTGGGGCGCGTTCCGCAGAAAGATCCGGCTGGAAGAGCGCTGGATGCGCGAGCAGTTCGGCGCAGCCTACGGCGACTACGCCCGTCGCGTGCCCGCACTGCTACCCGGAACGTAGATCGCCGCAACGGGCCGCGGCATCAGCCCGCCGCAAGCCGCTGCGAAAACCAGTCCGCCACGAAGGCGGTGCGCTCCGCGGAGTGGTTGTAGATGGTGTGCTCGCCGTCGTCCCACACGCGCAGCGTGACGTCGGCGTGGGTCGCTGCGTCCAGGAATGGCTGCTGGTCCTGCAGCTTCACGAGCGGATCGGCGCCGCCGTGCAGCACCAGCAATGGGCAGGCAATGCGGTCCCGGCCGGGCCGGAAACTCATTCGCTCGAAGTTTTGCGAGATGGCGCGCTCGTCGTCGGTTCCGAGCATGGCGCCGGCCTGCTCCGCAAAGGTGCGAAACGGCAGCAGCGCCGGTGCGGCAAAACTGCCGTTGACGCAGCAAGCCCCGATGCGCGCATCGGCCGCGGCCGTGCGGGCGGCCCACAGGCCGCCGACGCTGTTGCCCCAGATGCCGGGCTTGCCCAGCGATGCATCGCTTGCAATGAAGCCGACGAACTGGCCGAAGGCCGCCTCCATGTCCACGTCGACAAGGATGCCCTGGTTCATGCGGGTCTCGCCCTGGCCCGGCCCCTCGGCCAGCAGGGTGGCCAGGCCGCGCCGGGCAAGCGCGCGGGCAATCGGCAGGTAGGCCACGCCCCAGCCGCTCTGCCCGCCGAACACCACGACCGTGCCGTGCGCCTGCGCCGCGGGTGGCCGCATCAGCCAGCCGACCAGGTGGCGCTCGCCAAAAGGCACCTCGACGCGCTCCAGCCGGCTGCCCGGCATGCCGCACAGCTGGCGCGTCGCCGTTGCCAGCTGGCTGTACAGGGCCCGCTTGCGCGCGTTGTCGTGGTTGAAGGCCATCTGGGCGAACAACAGGTCGGCCAGCGCCGCGGCCTGCGCCTCGACCGCGGTCACCCAATGGCCTGCGGCTGCGGCCCGGCGGGCCCGGTCCAGCTGCGACTGCGCGAGCGCCTCGGCCACCTGGTCCCATTCCTCGCCGGCCGTGGTGCGCCGGAACAGGGCCTGCGCATCGGCAAAGTCCATGCCGCAGTCCAGCAGCCGCGTCATGGACATGGCGCGCTGCAAGGCCAGCGTGGCGGAAGACGGCGCGTCGCTCATGCAGCCTGCTCCAGGGCCGGCGCTCGGACTTGCCCGCTGCGCTCGCCGCCCGTCCAGTGCAGCTTGGCGCGCAGGTCGTCCACCAGGTCCGCCATCTCGCCCATGCGCGGCACCGAGCCGAAGACGATGAAGTCCGGACGGCCGATGTAGGCCTGGATGCCGTGCTCGGCCATGAAGCCGGACA
>JAFECZ010000465.1 GCA_018241905.1 Pseudomonadota bacterium | reverse complement strand
GGCAGCCACCGCCGTGGCCCTGAGTCGCCCCCGCCCGCTGTTGCTCGATGCGGCTTCGTGCACCGCCATGCGCTCGCCGCGCGCAGCGTTGAAGATCACCCGGTGAAGTTGCCTGTTCATGTTCCTCTTCTCTCCCTGACTCGGCGCCGGCTTGGCGTTCCGGCGCGGATTCTGGGAGGGGGAGTCGCAGGCGTGTGTCAACCAAAGGTCAACCGACGGTCACTCGGTCAAATTCACCTCGGCGGCAGGATGTTGTTCACATTTCTAAATGGACGCGACAGACATTGCTTGTGACCGAAATCACGTTGTCCCGGCCAGCGCTGCCTACAGCGACGAGCACAAGTGCCCGCCATCCACCGGCACGCAGGCCCCCGTCATCCACGAACCGGCCTCGGTGGCCATCAACAGGAACAGCCCGTCCAGCTCCTCGGGCCGGCCCAGGCGGCGCATGGGAATGCGCTTGATCAGCGCCTTGCCGTAGTCGGTCTCCCACATGGCCTCGGTCATCTCGGTGCCGATGTAGCCCGGCTCGATGGCGTTCACGCGGATGCCGTGGCGCGCCCACTCCAGCGCAAAGCTCTTGGTCATGTGCACCACCGCAGCCTTGGAGGCCGAATACGGCGTGATGCCCGCCATGACCCGCTCGCCCTGGATGGAAGCGATGTTGATGATCGAGCCGCCCCGCCCCAGCCACTTCCAGCGCCGCGCAGCGCGCACCGACACCAGCCACACGCCGCGCACGTTCACGTCCAGCACCGCGTCGAAGGTCTCCGTGGGCAGTTCCAGCGCCAGGCCGTCGCCCGCCACGCCGGCGTTGTTGACCACCACATCCAGCGGGCCGCCGCTGGCGTCGATGGCGCCGAAGGCCGCGTCGACCGACGCCTCCGACGCGACATCCATCTCCAGCACCGTGACCTGCGGCGAGCCCAGGTCGTGCAGCTGTTCGGCGAGCGCGTCGAGCCGATCCTTGCGGCGCGCGGCAATCACCACCTTGGCCTTGCAACCTGCGGCCAGGCGGGCGAAGTTGTCGCCCAGGCCGGAAGAAGCACCGGTCACCAGCACACGCTTGCCGGCCAGCATTGCACCCAAGTCCATGCCCTTCTCCTTTTTCAGCCGCCCAGGGCTTCGCTCATTCCGTACAAGACATTGCGCGCCGCCACCGCCCGCACGTCATGGGCCAGCAGCACCAGGTCGTGCGGCCGGCCTTCGCGGTCGATCACGTGGCCCGCCAGCAGCGCCTCGGCCTTGAAGCCCAGGTCTTCGAACACGGCAATGGCAGCGCGCTGGTCGGTGGTCATCTGCGCCACCAGGCGGGTGAGCTCCAGTTCCAGCGCCTGCGCAAAGCACTCCTGGATGAGCACGCGCCCCAACCCGCGGCCGCGCCACTCGGGCGAGGTCAGCACGCGCAGCTCGCCCACGTGGCGCGACCAGCTCAGCGGGTCGGTGAAGATGGCGGTGCAGCCCACCAGCGTGCCGTCCTCGGCCCGCGCGACCAGGCTGGCGAGCTCGCCGGTCTCGATGGCGAGCATCCACGCGTCGAGCACCTTGGGGTGGCTGATGTCGCGCCGCAAGAACAGAAGGTCGTGGGCAGGCAGCGTGGCCACCAGCGCGGCCAATGCTTCGCGGTCGGTGGTGCGCAGCGGCGCCACCTCCAGTTGCACCCCGCCGCAAACCACCTGGCGCGGGTAGCGCCGGCCGGTGCTTTCTTGCTTGCTCATAGCGATCTTCCTTCAAGCCATGCATCCAGCGCCGGCCACATGCGGCGCACTGCGTTGGGGCCGGCGGCAATGCTCACGTGCCCGCCGGGCAGCACCACTTCCTGCTTGTCGCGCGAGCCGGCACGCTGCACCAGCGGATGCGCGCACTCGGGCGGCACGATGTGGTCGTACTGCGCGATGAAGTGCAGGAGCGGCACGCGGATGCGCGACAGGTCCACCACCTTGCCGCCGATGCTCAACGTTCCGTTGTGCAATGCGTTCTCGCGCAGCAGCTCGCGCGTGGTCTGGCGAAAGTAGCCGCCGGGCAGCGGCAGGGTCTCGTTGCCCCAGCGCTCCATTCGGCGGTAGCCCTTGACGAACTCGTCGTTCCAGAGGTTGTCCCACAGGCGCATCTGCCCCGCCGCCCGGCTGGCGGGCCGAAGCGCATCGAAGCCGGACATCACGATCTCGGAAGGCACCACGCCCACCTGTTCCACGAAGCGGTCGAGGTCGAAGCTGCGCTCGTGCGACATCGCCCGAAACAGCGTCATGCGGCTGAAGTCGACGGGCGTGGTGAAGCACACCAGGTTCTTCACCGGCCCCTTGGGGTGCAGCGCCTGGTAGATGCTCGAGAGCATGCCGCCGGCGCAGTAGCCCACCAGCGTCAGCTCGTCCTCGCCCGAGTCTTCCTGCACGCGTCGGATGCAGTCCGGGATGAAGTCCAGCACGTAGTCGTCGATCTTCAAATGGCGCTCGTCGTGGCCGGGCGCGTTCCAGTCGATGAGGTAGACGTCGTAGCCGCGCTCGAGCAGAAAGCCCACCAGGCTCTGGCCCGGCGCCAGGTCGAGGATGTAGGCCTTGTTGGTAGGCGCCATCACGAACAGCAGCGGCACGCGGTAGACCTCGCTGGCCACCGGCTGGTAGTGCACCAGTTCCAGCGTGCCGCGCCGGTGCAGCACGCGCTTGGGTGTGCCGCCCACGTCGGGCGGCGGCGCACCCAGCAGTTCCAGGCTCTTGAAGGTGCGCTGCACGGCGCGCTCCACTTCCTGGCGCAGGCGCTCGGTGAGCGCGGGGTCGGCGATGGGCGCGGCAGAAGACTTCGCGGCGCTTGCAGTACTTGCGGCTGCCATGCTTCAGTCCTTGTTCTTCGCCGCGGGCCTGCGGGTGCGCGCCGGCCGCGCGGGCGGCGGCGATGCGGGCAGCAGGCGGTCGAGCTTTTCCTCGACGCGCGCAAGCGTCTGCGCCAGGGCGGCGATGTCCTTGCGGCTGGGCAGGTTGGCCTTGCGCAGGTAGGCCTCCAGCAGTCGCTCCACCACGCTCTGCACACCCAGCGAGGCAGTGGAGAACTGATGCAGCGAGCGCATCACGTCCTGCGATTCGAGGCTGCCGGTGGCCAGGGAATTGACGTCCTTCTCCAGGCGCGTCAGGGCCTCCCGCCACAGCTGCATCGGGTCGGGGAAAAGCGATCCGGCCATGGGTGCGTGCTCCTTGCGGATGGGGGCTGTCAGTCGGTCCAGACGGCGTGCTCGGCCACAGCCGCCACGATGCGCGGCCAGGCCCACGCGGGCAGCTCGTGGCCCATGCCCTCGATGTTGAGCATGCTGGCGCCGGGCACGGCGCTGGCCACATCCATGCCGCATTCGATGGGCACCAGCGGATCGCTGTCGCCGTGGATCACCAGCGTGGGCGCATGCAGGTTGGCCAGGCGCTGGCGGCGGCTGCCCGAAGCCAGGATGGCCGCCAGCTGCCGTGCATAGCCGGGCGGGTTGATGCCGCGCTCGAAGGCACGGGCCGCGCGCGCGGCATCGTTGGCTTCGTCTTCGGGTGAGGTGACCCTACCGCGTAGGATGCGCATCACCCACAGGTAGCGTTCGATATAGCCTTCGCGCCCGGTCGGCGAAGGCGTCAGCAGCACCAGCAGTGCTTCCTTGGTGGGCGGCGGCAGTCCGGGCGCGCCGCTGGTGGCCATGATCGACACCAGCGTGCGCACGCGCCGCGGATGCCGCAGCGCCATCTCCTGGCCGATGGCGCCGCCCATGGAGGCGCCCACCACGTGCGCGCTGTCGATGCCCAGCGCATCCAGCAGGCCCGCCGCATCGTCGGCCATGTCCGCCAGCGTGTAGGGCACGCTGCCCGACTCGATCGGAAAGCCGCCGAAGGTGCGCGCAAGCAGGCCGTTGATGTCCGGCACGCCGCCGCGCTCGATGCGGGTGGACAGGCCCACGTCGCGGTTGTCGAAACGGATCACGCGGTAGCCCTGCGCGGCCAGCATGGCGCAAAAGCCCTCGTCCCACGCGATCATCTGCGTGCCCAGCCCCATGATGAGCAGCAGCGCCGGCGCGCCCGCGTCGCCGAAGCTGTCGTAGGCCAGTTCAAGCCCGTTGGCGTGGACAAAGCGCGTGGCCGGCGCGCCATGCCGGCCTGGCGGCGTGTGCGTGCCGCCGATGGGCGCGCCGCCCTCCCCGAGAAGGTCTTCGTGTTTCAAGGCTTGTCTCCTGTCTCGCTTGCGAAACGCCCACGCCATCGGTGCATCG
>JAFECZ010000464.1 GCA_018241905.1 Pseudomonadota bacterium | reverse complement strand
ATGTCGGTTTGAGAATTTGCAGGCGCAGGCGAGATGCCCGCCGCGTGCGGGGCGGATTGTGTTTGCGCAAGCATGTTTCCGGATTGCAAATTTCCCAGCGTTTCACTGGTTACGAACGCGGGACAGCGCGGCCATCGAGCGCCGCGTCCGAGTGGCTTCGGTAACCAATCATTCGGGCGCTACATCGCGACATAAGATTTCGCTTTTCGCATACAGCAGCTTCACATGAGGCGCTCAGCATGAAGGCTCCCAAGTTCACTCGAAGGAGCAAACATGAAGAAGCTTGTGATCACCGCTGGAGCCGCCGCCCTGCTGTCGCTGGGTGCATTGGTCGTCCCGGCCACGGCACAGGCGCAGGTGTCGGTCTCTGTGCAGTTCGGCCCGCCGGCGCCCGTGTACGAACGCGTGCCTGCACCGCGCCCAGGCTATGTCTGGGCGCCGGGCCACTACGAGTACCAGCGCGGCCGCTATGCATGGACCGGCGGTCGCTGGATGACGGCGCGCCCGGGCTACGCCTATCACTCGCCCGACTGGGTGGAACGCAACGGCCGCTGGTACTACAGCCAGGGTCGCTGGGACCGCGACCGCGACGGCGTGGCCAATCGCTACGACCGCCATCCGAATCGGCCCGATGCGGTGCGCTATGACCGCGACCGCGACGGCGTTTCCAACGGCCACGACCGTCGCCCCGACGATCCGCGTCGCCATTGAGTAGGCGCAGTACTACGCAAGTCGTCAGCTTCAGGCGCGAGTGGACTACAAGACTTCGCTCGCGCTTGACGCCACCTTTACAAAACCACTGCAGCATGGAGTCACGCAACGCCAATGCCGTTGCACCGACAAAAGGAGCCCACCATGAACCGCATCGCCCGCATCAGCATCGTCACCGGCCTCGTGTCCCTGGCCGCGCTCGGCGCTACCGCCGCCAGCGCCCAGGTGTGGGGCTCGGTCAGCATCAACCTGCCCGGCCCGCCCGTGGCCGTGATGCCCGCGCCGCCCGTGTATGTGCGCCCGGCGCCGGTCTATGTGCAGCCTGCACCGCGTGCCTATGGCTACGGCTACGGCCGCGACTACTACTACCGCGAGGGCCACGGCCACTACGACCGCCGCGACTATCGCGACCACCGCGATTACCGCGGCGCCCGCTGGGACCGCGACGGTGACGGCGTGCCCAACCGCTACGACCGCCGTCCGAACAATCCGTACCGCTATTGAGGAGAAAGCGGCCTAGATGGGCAGCAGCCTGAAGGCCAGCGGCATGAGCAGCGCAGCCAGCAGCACCTGCAGCCCGAGCGCCAGGCCGGCATAGGCGCCGGCCTGCGCGTCCACCTGCAAGGCGCGCGCGGCGCCGATGCCGTGCGAGGCCGTGCCCAGCGCGAAGCCGCGGGCCGCATAGCCTTCGGGGTCGGTCGCCAGCCGCATGCCGTCGAACAGGTACTTGCCGGTGAGGGCGCCGATCATTCCGGTGAGCACCGTGAACACCGCGGACAGCGCCGGAATCCCGCCGATCTTTTCCGAGATGCCCATGGCGACCGGCGCCGTCACAGACTTGGGCGCCAGCGACAGCACCACGTCGTGCGGCAGCCCCACCGCCCAACCCAGCAGCACCGCCGACACGCAGGCGGCAGCGCCGCCCAGCAGGCCCGCCAGCAGGATGCGGCCGAAGCGCTCGCGCAACTCGAGCCGACGCAGCCACAGCGGCCAGGCCAGCGCCACCACCGCAGGGCCGAGCAGGAAGTGGATGAACTGCGCGCCGGCAAAGTAGCTCGGGTAGTCCACCCCCGTGGCCAGCAGCCCGCTGGCCAGCACCAGCACCGACCACAGCACAGGATTGGCCCAGGGCGCGCCGCCCAGCCGCACCGACGCGGCCTGCGCCAGCAGGTACACCACCAGCGTGGCCGTCAGGCCGAACAGCGGCGAGGCGGAGAGATAGATCCAGAGTTCGACAAAGCGCGGCATCGGCTCAATCCTTCTTATTCGCGGCGGCAGCTGCGGGGCGCGGCCACCACATGACCGCGGCAGACACGCCCAGGCCGATCCAGGTCGACAGCGCGATCACCAGCAGCATGCGTCCGCCGTACTGCGCCAGCAGCGCCAGGTGCGTCATGACGCCCACGCCCACCGGAATGAACAGCAGCGACAGGTGCGCCAGCAGGAAGTTGGCGCATTCGCCCACCGGCTCGCGGATGACTTCGAGCCGCAGGCCGATGAGAAGCAGCACCAGCCCCAGCACCGGGCCCGGCAGGGGCAGGGAAAAGAAGCGCGACAGCACTTCGCCGATGGACTGGAAGACAAGCAGCCAGGCCAGGCCGCGCAAGCCCTTCATCGCTGCGCGCCCCGCTAGCGGAACACCACGGTGCGATGCCCGTTGAGCAGCACCCGGTGCTCGCTGTGCCACTTCACCGCACGGGCCAGCACCTGGCTCTCGGTGTCGCGGCCCCGGGCCGTGAGGTCTTCCACCGTGTCGGTATGGTCGGCGCGGGCCACGTCCTGCTCGATGATGGGGCCTTCGTCCAGGTCGGCCGTCACGTAGTGGGCGGTGGCGCCGATCAGCTTCACGCCGCGGTCATGGGCCTGGTAGTACGGCTTGGCCCCCTTGAAGCTGGGTAGGAAGGAGTGGTGGATGTTGATGGCACGGCCCTGCAGCTTGGCGCACAGGTCGTTGCTCAGCACTTGCATGTAGCGCGCCAGCACGACCAGTTCGGCGCCTTCGTCCTGGATGATCTCGAACTGCTTGGCCTCGGCCTGCGCCTTGGTGGCGGCAGTGACCGGGATGTGGTGGAAGGGCACGTTGTAGCTGGCGGCCAGCTGGTAGAACTCGCGGTGGTTCGACACGATGGCGCGGATGTCGATGGCCAGCAGGCCGCTCTTCCAGCGGAACAGCAGGTCGTTCAGGCAGTGGCCTTCCTTGCTGACCATGATCACCGTCTTCATCGGCTGCTGGGCGGCGTGCAGCTGCCAGTTCATCGCGAAACCGTTGGCGAATCCTTCCAGGTCGGCCTTGAGCGTGGCCTCGTCGCGGGCATCGCAGGCAAAGCGCACGCGCATGAAAAAGAGGCCCGTGCCGTGGTCGTTGTACTGCGCCGCTTCTTCGATGTTGCCGCCGCGCTCCAGCAGGAAGCCGGAAACGGCATGCACGATGCCGGTGCGATCGGGGCAGGAAAGGGTGAGGATGTACGCGGGATTCATAGAACCCGCGATTGTCGCAGGCCCCGCTCAGCCCGGCTCGAAGCGGTACAAAGCCGCCGGATTGCGCACCAGGATCTGCTCGCGCACATCGGCCTGCGGCGCAATCCGGGCCAGCGCGTCGACCAGCGCGCCGTCGTCCGGCACGTGCGCGTGGTTGGGATGCGGCCAGTCGGTGCCCCACAGGCACTGGGCCGCAAACTCCTCGGCCAGCAGGTGGGCCAGCGCAATGCCGTCGGCGTAGTCGCCGCGCCGCGAAACCCGGTCGATGCCGCTGAGCTTGACCCAGGTGCGGCCGGGCCGGGCGCGAAGGTGCTCGCGCAAGGCGGCAAAGTCGGCGTGCTGCGGCCCGAGCGAGGCGTCCACCCGACCCATGTGGTCGATCACGACGGGCACCGGGCAGCCGTCGATCAGGTCGGCCAGCGAGTGGATCAGCGGCCCCTCGACCTGCAGCTGCAGGTGCATGCCCAGCGGCGCCAGGCGCCGGCCGAAGGCGAGCACGGCCTGCGCCTGCGCATCGACATCCAGCGGCGTCATGAAGTTGAAGCGAACGGCGCGAAAGCCCGCTGCTGCCAGCCGGGCCAGTTCGGCGTCGGGCACATCCGTGGGCGCCAGCGCCACGCCCAGGTAGCGCCCGCCGCCGGCCTCCATGGCGTCTTCAACCACCCGGTTGTCGAAGCCATGCACCAGCGACTGCACGATCACGCAGCGCCCGATGCCCAGGTGGCGGTGCAGTGCAAACAGCGCCTCCTTGGGCGCGTCGCCGGGGCGGATGGCCGAGGCCGCGTCGAAGGCAAATCGCGCCAGCGGCCCGAACACATGCACATGGGCATCGCAGGCCAGCGGCGGCAGCGCCAGGGCAGGCCGGCGGGGGTGCGGGTTCCAGGTGGCGGCTCGAGCGTCGTCGTCTTGCATGGCGGCGCATTGTGCAAGAGGGTGCCAAAATGCCTTGTCTTGCCCATGTCCGGGCATTGCCAAGCATCCAGCACCAGGAGTGATTTCGATGGCCTACAACGATTTGCGCATGGACAACCAGTGGTTGCCCTTT
>JAFECZ010000463.1 GCA_018241905.1 Pseudomonadota bacterium | reverse complement strand
TCCAGCGCGAATTCGCCCGGCGAGCGGGCGTCGATCAAGGTGTCGAAGGCCTTCATGTCGGCCACGCGCACGGGGGTGTTGTGGCTCATGCGCAAGCACCTTCGCTTGTATTCATTGCAAAATCGAAGCCCACTGCAACGCGGACTTGCCCAACTGTCATGACGGATTCCATTGCTCTCACATCTTTCTCCCATGGCGGCGGCTGCGGCTGCAAGATCGCCCCGGGGCTGCTCTCGGAGATTCTGGCACGCGCCCCGCAAGGCCTGGTGCCGCCCCAGCTGCTGGTGGGCACCGAGACGGCCGACGACGCGGCCGTGTACAAGCTCAACGACGAGCAGGCGCTGGTGGCCACCACCGATTTCTTCACGCCCATCGTCGACGACCCCTACGACTTCGGCCGCATCGCGGCCACCAACGCGCTGTCGGACATCTACGCCATGGGCGGCACGCCCATCCTGGCGCTGGCGCTGGTGGGCATGCCCATCGCCAAGCTGCCGCCGGAGGTGATCGGCCGGGTGCTCGAAGGCGGTGCCAGCATCTGCCGCGAGGCGGGCATTCCGATTGCGGGCGGGCACAGCATCGACGTGCTGGAGCCCATCTACGGCCTGGTGGGCCTGGGGCTGGTGCACCCTTCGCGCGTGCGGCGCAATTCCGATGCACGGGCTGGCGATGCGCTGGTGCTGGGCAAGCCGCTGGGCGTGGGCATTCTCTCGGCGGCCCTCAAGAAGGGCGTGCTGGGCGCCGACGGCTATGCGCAGATGATTCGCCACACCACCCACCTGAACAAGGTGGGCAGCCAGCTGGCCCAGATGGACGCGGTGCACGGCATCACCGACGTCACCGGCTTCGGCCTGGCCGGCCACCTGCTGGAGATGTGCCGCGGCGCCGACCTGTCGGCCGAGGTGGCGCTGGGCCGCCTGCCGCTGATCGAGGCGGCCACGGGCTTCGCGCAGCAGGGCATGGCCACCGGCGCATCGGCGCGCAACTGGAGCGGCTACGGCAACGAGATCGATTGGCCCGCCGGCGCGACCGAATGGCAGCGCGCCATGGTGTCCGACCCGCAGACCAGCGGCGGCCTGCTGGTGAGCTGCGCGCCCGAGTCGGTGGACGCCGTGCTGCGCGCATTCGCCGAGGCGGGTTTCGAGCAGGCCGCGCACATCGGCCACATGGGTGCCCCGGCCGTTGCGGCCGGCGCGCCGCGCCTGCGCTTCACGGCGGCCTGAGCCGCCGCCGCGGGGCGCGAAGAAGCCCTTACTTCTTCTGCGAAACGGCGGCGGCACCCGCCACCAGCTGTGCGCGGAAGGCCTTGAGCTTGGCCTTGAGCCGCCGCTCGTTCACCAGGCCCACGCGCACCATGATCTTCTGCCCGGCCGACATGGACTCGAGCTGCGGATCGGCGTATTCGTAGTGCACCCAGGGCCGGGTCACGGGGGTGTCGCTCTTGATCTCCACCATCTTGACCCGCACCGGCCCCTCGGGCTCGGGCGCGGCCAGCAGGTGGTCGATGACGGCCACCAGGCGGTCGTTGAAGTACTTGCCGGGATAGCCCAGCTCCTCGAAGGCCTGCTGGAACAGCGGATAGAGCTTGAAGTACACGCCGGCCGCCGCGGCCGGGTCTACCTGCTCGGCCATCAGCACCATGGGCGTGTAGCGCTGCGCGTTGTCCAGCGCGATGGTGGTCGACTCGCCGCTGCCGGTGGTGGCAAAGCGCTGGCCAGCGGGCTGGGCGGGCCACATGCGCGAGGGCGCATGCTCGCGCGGCAGGTTGTCCACGGTGGCGACGAAGCGCCGCACGAAACCGTCCACGTTCAGGAAGGTGCCGACGTTCTTGCGGCCCAGCAACTCGTTGAGCGCGCTGGTCACCCGCGCATCGGAATCGGACAGCTGCGGCAGCGAGGCATCGGGCGGCGTCTCGACCGGGTTCTGCGGCGCCGCGGCCTCGGGCTGCGGCGGCGGCGCAGGCACGTCGGCCGGCGCGGAAGCGCTGTCCTGCGGCGTGGTGGCGGCCGCCGGCTCGGTGGGCGCCTGCGTCTGCGACCAGCGCCACCACAGGGCGCCGGCGCCCAGCAGCACCACCACCAGGATGACGGCCGTCCACACGGACGACTCACGAACGGGTCGGAATTCTCGCGGGTCCTCGCGCTCAGCCATGTCTTTGGAATCCTTTCTCTTCTTCGATGATGTCTTGCAGGTGTTCGTCAGGCGCGCAGGCCGGCCGCGATCTCGCGCGTCAGCTCGGCGGCGCCGATGGCCTTGCAGCCGCTGGCGTTCTGGCCGGACCACAAGGGGGAAAAATCGCCGCTGCCCTGGCCCTCGGCCTTGGCGCGCAGCGGCGCGATGGCCGCCGTGGCCAGCGGAAACTTGGGCGGCGCTGCGCTCAGCGGCCCCAGTTCGCGCATCAGGCGGTTCATGATGCCGCGCGCCGGCCTGCCGGTGAACAGGTTGGTCAGCGCCGTGTGACGGCGCGCCTCTTCGTTGCCCGACAGGGCCGCGCGGTGCACCGCGCTGATGGTCGCCTCGGGGCACAGCAGGTAGGACGTGCCCACCTGTACGCCCGCCGCGCCCATGGCCATGGCCGCGCGGGCGCCGGCCGCATCCACGATGCCGCCCGCCGCAATGACCGGCACCTTCACCGCCTTGACCACCAGGGGCAGCAGCGCGAAGGTGCCCACCTGGCGGCTGAGATCGTGCGAAAGGAAGTGGCCGCGGTGCCCACCCGCCTCCAGGCCCTGCGCAATCACCGCGTCGACGCCGCGCGCCGCCAGCCACTGCGCCTCTTCCACGGTGGTGGCCGAGCTCAGCACCTTGGAGCCCCAGCCGCGCACGCGCGCCAGCAGGGCCTCGGAAGGCAGGCCGAAATGAAAGCTCACCACCGGCGGCCGGAAGGCCTCCAGCGCATCGGCCGCGGCATCGCTGAAGGGGTTGCGCCCGGCGCCCGCGGGAATGTTGGCGGGGTCGATGCCGAATTCGGTGTAGTACGGCGCCAGCGCCTTGCGCCATGCCGCTTCGCGCGCGGCATCCGGCGTGGGCGTGTGGTGGCAGAAGAAGTTGACGTTGTAGGGCTTGCTGCCAATGGCATTGCGGATCGCCTCGATCTCGGCGCGAATGGCATCGGGCGCCAGCATGGCGCACGGCAGCGAGCCCAGCGCGCCCGCATTGCTCACGGCAATGGCCATGGCACTGCCCTGCGCGCCGGCCATGGGGGCCTGGATGAGCGGCAGCTCGGTGCCCAGCAGTTGTGCAATGGTGTTGGCAGTCATGGTGTCAGGCCTGCGCTGTCTGCTGCGGCGCCGCCCCGGCAATCTGCCGAAGCGCCCGCTCGAAGATCTCGGCCGGCTGTCCGCCGGAGATGAGATGCTTGTTGTCGATGATGATCGCCGGCACCGAATGGATGCCGGCGCCGGTGTAGAGCTGCTCGCGCGCACGCGTTTCGGCCGCATAGGCGTCGCTGGCCAGGATGTCGCGGGCGCGCGCCGTGTCCAGCCCCGCCTCGCCGGCCAGGCGGATCAGCAGGTCGGCATCCGACGGGTTGAGGCCGTCGGTGAAGTAGGCCTTGAACAGCGACTTCTTCAGCTTGCGCTGCTTGGCCACGTCTTCCAGCTCGGCCCAGTGCAGCAGGCGATGCGCGTCGAAGGTGTTCCACACGCGCTTGCGGCGGTCCAGGCTGAAGTCGAAGCCCACCTGCGCGCCGCGCTCGCGGATGCGCTCGCCGTTGGCGCGCACCTGCGCTTCGTCGATGCCGTATTTCTCGACCAGGTGCTCCACCGAATCCTGCCCTTCGCGCGGCATGTCGGGGTTGAGCTCGAAAGGCTGGAAGTGCAGCTCGACCTGGATGTCGGGCGACACCCGCTCCAGGGCCTGTTCGAGCGCGCCCAGGCCTACCGCGCACCAGGGACAGGAAACGTCGGAGACGAAGTCGATGCGCAGCTGCTGGGGATTGGGGTTGTGGGTGCTCATGCCGCGCATTCTCGCCCCGACCAGCAGGCGCGACCAGTGCACGGTCTTTTGTCTTGTGATTGTTTTATTGTGTTGCCGGCCCGCCCGGCCTCACACCGGCAGGTAGGGCGAGAGGTTGGCCAGCGCGTTGGCGACGTAGGACTCCTTCTCGCCCACCGGTGCAACGTAGTGCAGCGCCGAGGCTGCCGCGTCGACGCCCTCGGTGCGCGCAATGATCCAGGCGGCCAGGTAGGGCGATGCCAGGCAGCCGCCCGCCGTGGCAACGTTCCCATGCGCGTAAAAGGGTTGGTT
>JAFECZ010000462.1 GCA_018241905.1 Pseudomonadota bacterium | reverse complement strand
TGCTGCGGCTGGCGCGCGAAGCCGGGTGCGAGGGCAACCGCGCCACGCTCGACCCCGCGCCCACCCATTCGGACATGGCCAGCCGTGTCAGCACCAACCGCGAGCAAGTGACGCGCGAACTCAATGCGCTGGCGCAGCGCGGCCTGCTGGCCAAGGAGGGCAAGGCGCTGGTCCTGTGCGACGTGGCGCAGCTCGACCGGATGGTGGCCGAGGTGCGCGGCGCGGCTTGATGCGCAGGCGGCGAGGCCCTCAGGCTGCGTCGTGAAAGATCAGCCCCATCGTCATGCGCCGCCCCGTGCGCACGCGGCTCACGCCGTGGCGCATGGCCACGCGGTAGGTGCCGCGCGTGCCGTTCACCGGCCGCTGGTTCACGAAGAAGATCACCGCCTCGCCCTGCGTCAGCGGCACCACCTCGGCGCGCGACTGCATGCGCGGGCGCTGCTCGGTCAGCACGAACTCGCCGCCGGTGAAGTCCTGGCCCGGGCGGCTGAGCAGCACGGTGAGCTGCAGCGGAAACTGCAGTTCGCCATACAGGTCCTGGTGCAGGCAGTTGTAGTCGCCCGGCTCGTAGCGCAGCAGCAGCGGGGTGGGGCGCATCTGGCCCTGGGCATGGCAGCGGGCCAGGTAGTCGGCATGGCGCGCGGGAAAGTCGCCTGGCTGTCCCAGCGCCTGGGCCCAGGCATTGGCCAGCGGCGCCAGCCTGGCGTAGAGCGCGCTGCGCCATTGCACGAGATCGGCCGGCAGCGGGTAGGCCAGGTACTTGTATTCGCCCTGGCCGAAGCCATGCCGCTGCATGACCACGCGGCTGCGAAAGGGTGCGTCCTGGTCATACAGCGCGGCCAGGGCTGCGCATTCCCCGGGGGTGAACAGGGGCCCGGTCACGGCGCTTCCGTGCTGGGCCAGGGAGGTCTCGATGTCGGGCCAGGGCAGGGCCTCGACGCGGGCGGCGGGAGAATCTGACATGGCGCCAGTGTGGCGCTTGCGCGCACCCCGCATGCGCCATTTCCGGACCTGCGTTTGCTTGCGGCAAGCGGCTCAACCCTGGCGCGCCTGCGCCAGCAGCCAGTCGCTGAAGAGCTGCAGCAGCGGCGGTGCGTCCACCCGCTCCGGCGTGACCAGGTAGTAGTTGCGCCGGCCCGCCAGCGGCTTGTTGCAGGCCACCACCAATTCGCCCCGTGCAAGTTCGTCTTCCACCAGCATGGTGGGCATCAGCGCCACGCCCAGGCCGTGCGAGGCACCGGCGGCGAGGATGGAAAAGAGCTCGTAGCGCGGGCCGCCGCGCGCATTGGGTGCATCGACGTTCTGCGCTTCGAACCACTGGCGCCAGCCTTCGGGGCGGGTGCTTTGCTGCAAGAGCGGCATCTGCGCAATGGCCGCCGGCGCCACCGGCTTGCCGCGCGGCAGCAGTGCCGGGCTGCAGACCGGCACCACGTCTTCGGGCATGAGCAGCAGGGCGCGCGTGCCGGCCCAGTTCTGCACCTGCGCGGGCGTGCCGGCGTAGAGCGCGGCGTCGAACTCGGCATCGGCGAACAGGAAGGGGCGGGTGCGCGTCTCGATGTGCACCGGCACGTCGGGATGCAGCTTGGCGAAGCCGGGCAGGCGCGGCACCAGCCAGCGTGTGGCGAAGGTGGGCACCGCGGCCAGGGACAGCGAGCCGCCTTCGCCCTGGCGCGCCATGGCGTCCAGCGTGTCGCGCTCCATGGCCTCCAGGCGACGGGCGATCTGCCGCGCATAGGCTGCGCCGCTGGCCGTGAGGGCCACGCCATGGCGGGTGCGGCGAAACAGCGGCACGCCCAGGAAGGATTCGAGTGCGCCGATCTGGCGCGACACCGCGCTTTGCGTCAGCGCCAGTTCCTGCGCGGCGCGCGTGTAGCTCTCGTGCCGGGCCGCGGCGTCGAAGCACACGAGGGTCTGCAGGGGCGGGATCTTGCGGCGCATGTATGCGGCAAGTGTATGACTTCAAGGGGCTTCGTGATGGTGGATATCTCGGGAGATTCGCTCCGAGATATTCGGCAAACGCATGACTGGGTGCAGAACAATCGGTTGCCTCGACGCCGGTGGCAGGACTACGATCCGCTCACAGACACCCCCATTCGCCCTTCATACACGAGAGACACTGCCATGGCCACCAAGAAAGCTTCCTTCCACTGGGACGATCCGCTGCTGCTCGACCAGCAGCTCACCGACGACGAGCGCGCCATCCGCGACGCCGCCAACGCCTACTGCCAGGAGCGCCTGGCCCCCCGCGTGCTGGAGGGCTTTCGCAACGGCGAGACCGACCCGGCCGTGTTCCGCGAAATGGGCGCGCTGGGCCTGCTGGGCCCCACCATCCCCGAGCAATACGGCGGCCCGGGCCTGAACTACGTGGCCTACGGCCTGATCGCCCGCGAAATTGAACGCGTCGACTCCGGCTACCGCTCCATGGCCAGCGTGCAGAGCTCGCTGGTGATGGTGCCCATCAACGAATTCGGCTCCGAGGCGCAAAAGCAGAAGTTCCTGCCCAAGCTGGCCACCGGCGAATGGATCGGCTGCTTCGGCCTGACCGAGCCCGACCACGGCTCCGACCCCGGCAGCATGGTCACGCGTGCCAAGAAGGTGCCGGGCGGCTACTCGCTCTCGGGCGCCAAGATGTGGATCAGCAACAGCCCCATCGCCGACGTGTTCGTCGTCTGGGCCAAGGAAGTGAGCGAGAGCGGCGCCGTCGGCCCCATCCGCGGCTTCGTGCTGGAAAAGGGCATGAAGGGCCTGTCGGCCCCGGCCATCCACGGCAAGGTGGGCCTGCGCGCCAGCATCACCGGTGAAATCGTGATGGACGGCGTGTTCTGCCCCGAGGAGAACGCATTCCCCGAAGTGCAGGGCTTGAAGGGCCCCTTCACCTGCCTGAACAGCGCACGCTACGGCATCTCCTGGGGCGCCATGGGCGCCGCCGAAGACTGCTGGCACCGCGCCCGCCAGTACGTGCTGGACCGCAAGCAGTTCGGCAAGCCGCTGGCGGCCAACCAGCTCATCCAGAAGAAGCTGGCCGACATGCTGACCGAGATCACGCTGGGCCTGCAAGGCAGCCTGCGCCTGGGCCGCATGAAGGACGAAGGCACCGCCGCGGTCGAGGTCACCTCGATCATGAAGCGCAACAACTGCGGCAAGGCCCTGGACATCGCCCGCCTGGCGCGCGACATGATGGGCGGCAACGGCATCAGCGACGAGTTCGGCGTGGCCCGTCACCTGGTCAACCTCGAAGTGGTCAACACCTACGAAGGCACGCACGACATCCACGCGCTCATCCTGGGCCGCGCCATCACCGGCATCGCGGCATTCTGATGTCGGCAGCGCTCGACGGCATCAAGGTGCTCGACCTGTCCCGCGTGCTCGCGGGGCCGTGGTGCACCCAGATCCTGGCGGACCTGGGTGCCGACGTGGTGAAGATCGAGCGCCCCGGCGTGGGCGACGACACGCGCCACTGGGGCCCGCCCTTCTTGAAAGACGCGCAGGGCCACGATACCGACCAGGCCAGCTACTTCACCTGCTGCAACCGCAACAAGCGCTCGGTCACTGTCGACATGGCCAATGCCCAGGGCCAGGCGCTGCTGCGCCAGATGGCGCAAGAGGCCGACATCCTGGTCGAGAACTTCAAGACCGGCGGCCTCAAGCAGTACGGGCTGGACTACCAGAGCCTGCGCGAACTCAACCCGCGCCTCATCTATTGCAGCGTGACCGGCTTCGGCCACGACGGCCCGCACGCGCAGCGCGCCGGCTACGACCTGATGATCCAGGCCACCACCGGCATGATGAGCATCACCGGCCGCCCCGACGAGGAGCCCGGCGGCGGCCCGCTGCGCGTGGGCGTGGCCCTCACCGACCTGTTCACCGGCGTGTACGCCAGCAGCGCCATCCTGGCTGCGCTCAACGTGCGGCACAGCAGCGGCGTGGGCCAGCACATCGACATGGCCTTGCTGGACGTGGGCATGGCCATCCTGGCCAACCAGGCCAGCGGCTTTCTCAACACCGGCAAGGTGCCGCTGCGCCAGGGCAACAGCCACCCGAGCCTGGCGCCCTACCAGGACTTCCGCACGAGCGATGGCGCGATGCTGCTGGCCATCGGCAACAACGGCCAGTTCGAGCGCTTCTGCGAGGCGGCTGGGCACCCCGAGTGGGCGCAGGACGCGCGCTTTGCCACCAACCCCCTGCGCGTGCGGCACCGCGACCTGCTCATCCCGATGATGGAAGAGGTCACGCGCACCCGCAGCACGGCGCAGT
>JAFECZ010000461.1 GCA_018241905.1 Pseudomonadota bacterium | reverse complement strand
GAGGGCCGCGCCATTTGGATGAGTCAATTTCATGGATGTCTCCGTTCGTCAAGAATGGGGGCCATCCTGCGCAGTCGAGCCTGTCAGAAAGCTGTCAATTGGGCCATCGCCTGCTTTCGGCCAGGGAAAACCCTGGTCGCAGACACGGACACCCATCGTCGATTCAGCGCGACCAGGCTCGCCGCCCACCGAAGTAGACTAGGCCTCTCTGCAGCTGCCTACGGCAAGCTTATCGGCATGAGCGGCGCAACCATCTTTTTGTGGGAGCAAGGGAAGTCCCGCCCCAGTGCAGCGCAGCTTCAACGACTGGCTGCAGTTCGCGCACTGGGCAAACGCGCAGCTCTCGAGAAGGCTGCCGAGTAACTTCTAGGCCTTGACGAGCGAGCTATCGGCCTTGCCAATGCTGCAGTCGTCCAGGAGATCTAGAGGTCGCGGACGATTCCTGTGGGCGCCCTGCCGCCCGCCTTCCAGCGAAACCAATCGACTCATTGAGAGACTATTCGCTGTCGGCGGCTAGGGCATGAGCAACAGCTCTCTATCAGCTGTACCGCATGCACTCCAGAAGTGCACGGCATGCGACGGTCCGAGCGCTCGGAGAAGGCAAATGATTCCCAATGTCCTAGCAGAAACCGAGGAGACCCCGGAACTCGCCACCCCGAAGCAGCGCCTTCGGACCGCTTGCCGACCGCCCGCGCGCTATCACTCCAGGGGTACTACCGCCAGAACTGCCAGAAGGGCCGCTTACGTACTTCCGGTTCCAGCGGTGCTCCAACGGTGGTACTTCCCGTGCCGAACCGGCGACGCACTTCGCGCTCGTACTCATGCGCGGGGCCACGTGCATCCAAGTGACCGCGCAATGCCAGCAAGCGCAGTTGATGCGCTCGGTCGAGCAAATCCTCATCAGATAGTTGTCCTGGCTCGGTCATCATGGCCATGTCATTCTGCACTGGTCGAGAATCCCGGAACCAGCAAACGCCATTGCGCATACAGAAATCGAGGGGGAGCAGTCGAGACACGGCGCCAGTTGGGGAAGCGAGAGAGAAGTTACCTGGTATAGAAGGTGTTTTGGTCTTCACGCTGGCCCATCCTTCGACGGCCTCGCGGGTAGAAGAAGGGCGGCCGGCTCGGACCGCCCTCCGTTGAATGACTGACTAGTTGGCCTTCCCCACCTGAGACAAGAACACCACAGAATCCCCGGAAGCAAGCACTCGCCCGGCATACGTGCTTCCAAGCGCCCTCGACATAGGTACAGACCTGAATTCGGTTTCGCCCGTAACAACCATGCAGCCCTGCACCTGGTCGAGCATCGGAAATTCGTCAAGTTCCGAGTTTGCAAGTCCCTTGAGCAGGTCGTTCACTATCCACATGCTCACGAACTTTTCGAATGCCTCGGTTTGGGCGGGCGCATCGTGAAGGTCTCCCTTGAAGCAATCAAGCTTTGAACCGACTTTGAAGGGTCGATTCAACCTCAGCAAGCGGCCGTCCGAGACGGTAGCGTTCAGCAAAATCCTCCCTGCTCGCTTCCATTGCTCGATTGCAGACCAAGCAGACGGGCCAGGATGCTGAGATAGCCCGGCTGCGCAAGGAAGTGGCCAAGCTCAAGATGGAGCGCGACATCTTGAAAAACGGCCATCGCACGCCCCGTACCGCCCCTTTGAAGAGAAACACGTGCAGACCTAGACTGCGCTGCGCGTCTGGAAGTGGCCGACAGCTTTTTGGAGGCTTCGAACCCCGTCAAAAAACCTGGTCCAGGGGAAGCTGCGGACCCAGCTGTGGTGGCGCCTTTGTGCGACCCCGTTTAGGAAATTGATCTGATCCGAGTCCCCGCCCGGCGTGCTCAACCTTCAGGAGGTGATCATGTCAAAACAGCCCATCAAACCGGCGGGGCTGCCCGTCATCCATGACCGTGCCGCGGGCATCGACATCGGGGCACGATTCCATGTCGTTGGGGTCCCCTCCGATCTGTGCGATGAGCCCGTGCAGACATTCCAGGCCTTCACCGGCGACATTGAGCGGATGGCCGACTGGCTTGTGTCGATGGGCATTCGAACGGTCGCCATGGAGTCCACCGGCGTTTACTGGGTTCCGGTCTACGAGGTTCTGGAAGAGCGTGGCTTGGAGGTCATCGTGGCAAACGCACGGGAAGCGCGTGCGGTGCCCGGCCGCAAGAGCGACGTCAACGATGCCCAGTGGCTTCAGCGGCTGCACGCCTGTGGTCTGCTCCGTCCGAGCTTCCGGCCTGCTCGGGACATCGCTGCATTGAGGGCATATCTGCGATTGCGCGAGCGGCATCTGGACTACGCCGCGGCACACATCCAGCACATGCAGAAGGCGCTGACCCTCATGAACCTGCAACTGCACCATGTCGTCAGTGACGTCACCGGCGTCACGGGCATGAAGATCGTCCGTGCCATCATCGGCGGGCAGCACGATGCGGCGGTGCTGGCGTCGATGAGAGACGTCCGCTGCAAGGCATCCTCCGAGACGGTCAAGGCGGCCTTGGTCGACAACTACCAGGTCGAGCACCTGTTCGCGTTGTCGCAGGCACTTGCGCTGTACGACTTCTATCAGGAACGCATTGCTGAGTGCGACGTCCAGATTGAGCGCGCGCTGATCATGCTTAACGTCGACAGGAAAGCTCCGGCCAACGCCTTGCCGAAGCCTCGGCACAAGACGGTGCAGCCGAACGCAGTGGCCTTCGACTCGCGTCCTTTGCTCTATCAGCTGACGGGTGTGGACCTCACGCAGATACACGGCGTCGGACCCTACTTGGCATTGCGGCTGGTCGCGGAATGCGGGACTGACCTCAGCAAATGGCCGACGGCAAAACACTTCACATCGTGGCTTACGCTAGCGCCCGGCTGCAAGATCAGCGGTGGCAAGGTGTTGTCCGCGCATACCCGCAAAACCAACAACCGCGTGACGGCGCATCTGCGGCTCGCAGCGGTAACGGTAGGGCGCACGAATACGGCACTGGGCGCGTTCTACCGAAGGCTCGCCGCGCGCGTTGGCAAGGCCAAGGCCGTCACGGCGACAGCTCGCAAGATTGCCGTGCTCTTCTACAACGCCATGCGATTCGGCACGCCGTATCAAGATCCCGGAGAGGACGTGTACGAACGCCGGTATCGAGAACGCGTCCTCAAGCAATTGCATCGCCGTGCTGCCGAGTTCGGCTTCACTCTGCAAGAGGCGCCGACGCAGAGTGTTTCTTAGGAAAGCCGCGGCCTACTTCGCGAAGGAGTCGATGTGAAGTTCGGCTTCGTGGCGAAACACCGAGGGGCATGGCCGGTCAATCTGATGTGCGAGGCGCTCGGTGTCTCGCGAGGTGGCTTCTACGCTTGGCTGGCGCGCCCCAGGAGCCGGCGCAGCCTTGATGACGAGAAGCTGGGCGCTCAGGTGCATCGTGCGCAGCGACCGCACCTATGGCGCCAGGCGCGTGTGGCGCGATGTACTGGAGCAGGGCCAGCCTTGTGGCCTGCACCGCATCGAGCGGCTCATGCGCGAGCAGGCTCTTCGTGCACGTCCTAGGCGCCGGGGCTTTCCCAAGGACCGGGGCGAGCGCAGTGCGATTGCCGACAACGTGCTGGACCGCCAGTTCCAGGCCGATGCACCGAACCAGAAGTGGGTCGCCGACTTCACCTACATCTGGACCGCCGAAGGCTGGCTGTACGTGGCAGCGGTGCTGGACCTTTACTCGCGTCGCATCGTGGGCTGGTCGATGCAAGAGAGCATGACCTCGCAGCTCGTGGTGGACGCATTGATGATGGCAGTGTGGCGCCGGGGCAAGCCGGTAGCACTGCTTCATCACTCGGACCAGGGCAGTCAAGGTGAATTCAACCGGTCGTCGCAACACCTTCAATCATGGAGGTGTTATGGGAAGACCTGCGGGTTGGATGAGAGAGTTGACGGGGCGAGCAGCAATGCGTTCGCCCGGCGCTCCTTCGCTTCGGCGAGAAGTGGAGCGGCAGTTTTGGGAGCAGATTGCAACCGGGATCACGAGTGAGAAGGCAGCTGAGGCCGTGGGCGTCTCTCAGCCGGCTGGCGCACGCTGGTTCCGTCATCGTGGCGGCATGCCATTGTTTCTGTCGAGCCCCATATCTGGACGGTATCTGTCATTTGCCGAACGAGAAGAGATCGCTCTTCTGCGAGCCCAGGACATTGGCGTGCGGGAGATAGCCCGTCGCTTGGGTCGGAGCCCTTCAACTATTTCGCGAGAGCTGACACGTAACGCGGCGACGCGCAGCGGCAAGCTCGAGT
>JAFECZ010000460.1 GCA_018241905.1 Pseudomonadota bacterium | reverse complement strand
CAACATCCTGCGCGACTACCTGACCGACCTGTTCCCGATCATGGAGCTGGGCACCTCGGCCAAGATGCTGTCCATCGTGCCGCTGATGGCCGGCGGCGGCATGTACGAGACGGGCGCGGGCGGCTCGGCCCCCAAGCACGTGCAGCAGCTGGTGGAAGAAAACCACCTGCGCTGGGATTCGCTGGGCGAGTTCCTGGCGCTGGCCGTGAGCCTGGAAGAGCTGGGCATCAAGAACAACAACGCCAAGGCCAAGGTGCTGGCCAAGGCGCTGGACGCCGCCACCGGCAAGCTGCTGGACAACAACAAGGGCCCGAGCCCCAAGACCGGCCAGCTGGACAACCGCGGCAGCCACTTCTACCTGGCCCTGTACTGGGCGCAGGCGCTGGCCGAGCAGACCGAGGACAAGGAACTTGCCGCCAAGTTCAAGCCCCTGGCCGAGGCGCTCGGTGCCAACGAGAAGAAGATCGTCGACGAACTGGCCGCCGTGCAGGGCAAGCCCGCCGACATCGGCGGCTACTACCAGCCCGACACCGCCAAGACCGACGCGGTGATGCGCCCGAGCGGCACGTTCAACAAGGCGCTGGAGACGCTCGCGGCCTGATCGGTTGGCGAGACTATGAAAAAAGAAGGCCGGGTCACCCCGGCCTTTTTTGTTGGCCCGCCTACGGCAGCTTGCGCCACACGCTCGCCAACCACGGCTGCTGCTCGCGCGGCAGGCCTTCGGGGCGGTAGTAGTGCTCCAGCTCGACGAACCCCGCCGCGCCCATGTGCTGCTGCCAGGCCGCCAGGTCGTGCCAGGCGCCGTAGCGCTCGCCCTGCCAGCCTTCCTCGTCTGTGCCCCGCGGGTTGGATGAAAAAAGCACGCCGCCCGGCTTGAGGGCGCCCCACAGTTCTCGCAGCACACGCGGCAGCTCCTGTGCGGGTACGTGGAAGAGCGAGGCGTTGGCAAACACGCCGTCGAAGTATTCCGCCGGCAACTGCAGCGCCAGGAAGTTCTGCTCCAGTACCTCGCAGCCCGTGGCATCTCGCGCCATCGCGGCGAGCGCCGGCGAGCCTTCCAACCCGGTCGGCTGGTGGCCCAGGCGCAAGAGGGCCAGCAGGTCGCGCCCCGGGCCGCAGCCGAAATCGAGGATGCGAAACGGCGGGCGGCCCTCGATGTGGCGCAGCAGCGCCGCGATGTTCTGGCTGACGTCGTGGTCCCAGGTGCGCTCGCGAAAGCGCAGTGCGTTCTGCTCGTAGTGGCCGAGCGTGCCGGCGGTGATGCGGGCCAGCTCTTCGGGCGTCAGGGTGGTCATGGCGCCTTCATTCTAGGCAGCGGTCAGCACTTGCGCCCGCGCCCCTTCGACCTGGGCATCGCGGCCGCCACCGGCGGCCTGGCGCAGGTGCACGTGATCTGCATGACGTGCACGACACGGTGAACGACCCGACTTAGCCATGCGGCCATTCACGCGGGCGTCACGGCGCCTTGCGAGCATTGGCGTCCATGCAAGAAGAAGACATGGCGCCTGGCGGCATTTTCTGAAGAATGCCGCGCGGCTTTTATCTCCTGATCGCCGGCCAGGCGATTTCCTCGCTGGCCGACAACGCACTGCTCATCGTCGCCATCGCCTTGCTGTCCGAGCGCGGCCTGCCGCTGTGGTGGGCGCCGCTGCTCAAGTTCGCCTTCACCATTTCCTACGTGGTACTGGCGCCGGTGATCGGGCCGCTGGCCGACGCCATGCCCAAGGCGCGGCTGATGACGGCGATGAACATCGTCAAGCTCTGCGGCGTGGCCATGCTGCTGGCCGGCGCGAATCCCTTGCTGGCCTTTGCGGTGGTGGGCTTCGGTGCCGCCGCCTATGCGCCGGCCAAGTACGGGCTGGTCACCGAGATGGTGGGGCCGCGGCAGCTGGTGGCGGCCAACGGATGGATCGAGGTGTCGGTGGTGTGCGCCGCGCTGCTGGGCACGGTGCTGGGCGGACTGCTGGTGGCCGACGGGCTGCGAGGCTCGCAAGCCAGCCTGGCCCTGGGCCAGTGGCTGGTGTCGACGCTGCATGTGTCCGCCAGCACCTTGCAGCTTTCCATGCTGGCCCTGCTGGCCGCCTATCTTGTCTCCGCTGCAATGAATGCCTGCGTTCCCGACAGCGGCGCGCGCTATCCGGCCACCCGCATCCATGCCATGGCCCTGGTGCGCGATTTCCATCGGGCCGACCGCACCCTCTGGCGCGACCGCGATGGCGGGCTGTCGCTGGCCATTACCACCATCTTCTGGGGCGTGGGCGCCACCTTGCAGTTCGCGGTGCTCAAGTGGGCCACCGAAGTGCTCGGGCTCTCGCTGGAGCGCGCGGCCTACCTGCAGGCGGCGGTGGCGGTGGGCGTGATCCTGGGCGCGGGCCTGGCGGGGCAGCGTGTGCGCCTCGCCCGGGCCAAGCGGGTGCTGCCGGCGGGCATCGTGCTGGGACTGTGCATGCCGGTGGTGGCGAGCGTCGAGACACTGTGGCTGGCCGTGCCGCTGCTGGCGCTGGTGGGGGCGGTGGGCGGCATTCTGGTGGTGCCGCTCAATGCGCTGCTGCAGTACCGGGGCTACACCCTGCTCAGCGCGGGCCGCTCGATTGCGGTGCAGGGCTTCAACGAGAACTTGAGCGTCCTCGCGATGCTGGCCACCTATGCGGCCCTGGTGGCCATCGACGTGCCCATCGTGCCGCTCATGTGGGGGCTGGGGCTGCTGGTGGCAAGCGCCATTGCCTTGCTGATGCGGCGGGAGCGGTGCTTGCAGCGCACGCTCGGGTCCAGCCAGGACAGTCAGCTCACGACGCTGCGGTGATCGGAGTCAGTGCTTGAAGCCATCTTCTCGCTGCGCGCGAATCGCCAGCACAAAGACAGTTTCGATGTGTTCAAGGTACCTGTAGAGCGCAACGTGGCCACGAACGCGGTGGTCGTGGACAAGATCGACTCCTGGGGAGAGAGGATCAATGTAGCGCATTTGTGCTGCACGCCGCTTGAGCCTTGCGCGCGCTACGCCACCTCTGCCATCGGCTGGGCACGCGCGTCGCTCGCACGAGCCGCTGCCCCGCTGGCCATGGTGGCCAGCAGCACGTCTTCCACCTGCGCCACGATGCGCCCCCAGCCCGCCTCGCCGGCGCTCAGGCGGGCGCGCTGGCCCATCTGCTGCGCGTGCGCCCGGTCCGAGATCAGCTGGCGCGCCAGGCGAACGAATTCGTCCTCGTCGCCCAGCGGGGCGATCAACCCGTTCTCGCCGCTTCGGATCATCTGGCCCGCGCTGGCGTGATCGTAGGCCAGCACCGCCAGGCCGCTGGCCATGGCCTCGAGCGTGACGTTGCCGAAGGTCTCGGTCATGCTCGGGAAGACGAAGAGGTCGGCCGATGCGTAGTACGCGGCCAGTTCCTCACCGCGCCGCGTGCCGGCAAAGACGGCGTCGGGCACGCTGGCGGCAAGCTGCTGCGCGGCAGGGCCTTCGCCCACCACCACCAGCTTCGCGTCGGGCCGCTGCGTGCGCATGGCGTGGAAGGCACTGGCCAGTGCGCCCAGGTTCTTCTCCGCGGCCAGGCGGCCCACGAACAGCGCCACGGGGGTCTGCGGCTGCACGCCCCATGCCTTGCGCAGCGCATCGCTGCGCCGGGCCGGCGTGAACAGCTCGGTGTCCACGCCGCGCGTCACCAGCACCAGCCGCTCGAAGCCGTTCGCTCGCAACTGCTGGCGCAGGCTTTCGCTCGGCACCATGGTGAAGGCGGTGCGGTTATGGAACTTGCGCAGGTAGCCCATGATGGGCCGGTACAGCCAGCCGATGCCGTAGTGCTTGCTGTAGGCATGGAAATTGGTGCGAAAGTCCGAGCACACCGGCAGCTTGAGCTTGTGCGCGATCTGCAGCGCCGACCAGCCCAGCGGTCCCTCGGTGGCGATGTAGACCAGGTCGGGACGCTGGCGGCTCCACAACTGGCCCAGCGCCTTGTTGGCCGGCATGCCCATCTTCATCTCGGGGTAGCGCGGAATGGGCACGCCGCGCATCAGCACCTCGTCCAGGCCGTTCGTGCGCCGGGCCAGGTCGGCATCGGTCTGGCGCGGGCGCACCAGCTGGATGTCGTGCTGCAGCGCGCGCAGCCCTTCGACCACGCGCTGCAGGGTCAGCGCCACGCCGTTGACTTCGGGCGGGTAGGTTTCGGTAACGACCGCAATGCGCAGCGAGCGCCGCGCCGGTGGCATGTGGTCGACGACGATCGGGGCCAGCGTGGTGCTCATGAACGCGGATGCTGGCGCCCGAT
>JAFECZ010000045.1 GCA_018241905.1 Pseudomonadota bacterium | reverse complement strand
CGGCCAGCGACTCTTCGACCGTGTCGTAGAACACGCCGATCTTGCTGATCTCGCGGGCCTGCTTCGCCGTGGCGATGGGGCGGCCGAATTCGCGCGAGATGCGCACCAGCTGCTCGACCTGCTTGACGGTGCTCATCTTCTCGGTGCGCGACTGGTTCCAGAGGTTGTCCTCGATGCCGGTGCGCACATGCAGGCCCATGGCGATGCCCATCATGTTCACCGGCAGCACGTTGCGCATGGAGCTTTCCACGGTGAGCACGGCGCCATCGGGCACGGCGCGCACGAAATGGGCCAGGCTGTAGATGTTGGGCGCGTCCATGCCGCCGCCGATGGCCACCCAGTTCATCACCAGCGGGCCCTTGTAGATGCCGCGGCGCATCAGGCGCTCGACCGACTCGAAGCTGTTGATGTTGTAGCACTGGAAGGCGCTCTGGATGCCGGCCTTGTTCAGGCGGCGGATGTGCTCCTCGGCCCAGCCGGGCTGCGCCGGCACGGTCATTTCCTTGTAGGCGTTGTAGACGTCCGGGTCTTCCATCGACGTGCCCTTGGTGTCGGCGTCGTCCCAGTGCTCGACCACGTTCATCTGCGAGGTGTTGATGGTCACCGTCACCTGGTCCGGCGTGGGCTCGAGCTCGGCCAGCATGTGGCGCGTGTCGTCGCTGAGCCACTTGGCGGCCGCGCCTTCGTTCTCGGGGGCGAAGGAGATCGAGCCACCGACCTGGATGATCATCTCGGGCACCGCCTTGCGCACGCCGGCGATCAGCTCATTGAACTTGGACAGGCGCTTGGAGCCCTTGCCGTCCAGTTCGCGCACATGCAGGTGCAGCACCGTGGCGCCGGCGTTGTAGCAATCCACCGCCTTCTGGATCTGCTGCTCCATCGTGACGGGGATGTCTTCCGGAAAGTCCGAGGGCACCCACGACGGTGCGTAAGGTGCGGCGGTGATGATCAGCGGCTGCTGGTTTTCGGGGTAGAGGTGGCCGTCGAGGAAGTTCATTGCATGTCTCCGTTTGGGGTCAGTGGATTGGTGGATTGCCTATGTGCCGCACTGTAGGAACACCAGAGTCCCGGCGCTTTGCAATCCATGCCAGTCGCTTTGCTTTTCGTGCCAGAATGGCCGCCAGCTACAGGAGGTACCCGCGATGGGCGCTCTGGTGCGTGCGGCAGCCCTCACCAACTTTGCCGAGGTCGTGCGCGAGCTGGGCCACGACCCAGCGGCCGCGCTGCGCCGGGCCGGTCTGCGCAGCGCCCAGATTCGCGACCCCGACCAGCTCATCGAAGCGCGGGTCGTTGCGCAGCTGCTGGAAGACACGGCGCGCGCAACCGGCTGCGATTCGCTGGGCCTGCGCATGGCGCAGCAGCGGCAGCTCTCGAACTTCGGCGTGGTGGGCCTTCTGCTCATCCACCAGCCCACGCTGCGCCACGTGCTGCTCACGCTCATCGGCCATGTGCACATGCTCAACGAGTCGCTGGCGATGCAGCTGGAAGATGCCGGCGAGATGGTCATCCTGCGCGAAGACCTGATGTCGCCGGTGCCGGCGCGGCAGTCGGTGGAACTGGCCATCGGCGTGCTCTTTCGCATGTGCGAGGCGCTGCTGGGCGAGCGCTGGAAGCCCGTCAGCGTCTGCTTCGCCCATGGCGCGCCGGGCGACCTCGGCCCGTACCGGCGGCTGTTCCGCTGCCGGGTGGAATTCGACGCCGAGTTCACCGGCGTCGTCTGCCGGGCCGCCGACCTGGACGTGCCCAATCCGTCGGCCGACCCGGTGCTGGCGCGCTACGCCCTCACCATGGTCGACGCGATGCCGGCGGCGCACGATCAGCCCATCGACCAGGCGGTGCGCAAGGCCATCTACCTGGTGTTGCCCTCTGGCCGCGCCACCTGCGAATCGGTGGCACAGGGCCTGGGCCTGAGCATGCGAACGCTGCAGCGGGCACTGGACGAACGCGGGGCCAGCTTCAGCGACCTGCTGGCAGAGGTCCGGCACGAGCTGGCGCAGCGCTATGTCGGCAGCACCCGCTACAGCCTGGGGCAGGTGGCGTCGCTGCTGGGCTACAGCACGCACAGTGCCTTCACGCGCTGGTTCGGGCTGCGTTTCGGGTGTTCGCCCGAAGCCTGGCGTGCGGGTGCAGGCGCGCCGCAAACCCGGCGCAAGGCGGCCCGCCCGATCTGATTGCGGCCTGCTCGGTGTTTCCACCCACTGGCACGAAAAGCAAAGCAGGTGGCACGGAATGCAAAACGCATGCGGTGTCTCGACGCGAAGATCCGGCCCAAGGAAAAACAGGAGACAAGCCATGAAATTCCACATCGCCGCGATGAACCGCCGCTGCGCCCTGGCCGCCGTGGCCGCTGCAGCCCTGATGGTCGGCCAGAACGCCCTGGCGTGGACCGACAAGCCCGTGAAGCTGCTGGTGCCCGCGCCGGCTGGCGGCACGGCAGACGTGTTCGCGCGCATGATCAGCGACCAGCTGTCTGCCGAGATCGGGCAGCCGGTGGTCGTCGAGAACAAGCCGGGCGCCGGCGGCGCCATTGCCGTGCAGGCGCTGCGCACCGCGCCGGCCAATGGCCAGACGCTGCTGGTGTGCGCCAGCAACGTGCTCACCGAAGTGCCGCACGTGCTCAAGAGCAACTTCGATCCGCTCAAGGACGTGACGCCTGTCGCGGCGCTGGCCAAGGGCACCATGGTGCTGGTCGGCTCGCCCACGCTGCCGGCCACGGACGTGAAGAGCCTGGTGGCGTACTTCAAGAGCCACCCGGGTGGAAACTTCGCCTCCTACAGCGCCGGCACAAGCTCGCAATATGCGGGCCTGATCTTCAGCCAGAAGGCGGGTCTCGACCTGCAGCACGTGCCCTTCCCGGGCTCGCCGCCCGCGCTGGTCGAACTGATGGCCGGCCGCATCCCGGTCATGTTCGACGGCCTCACCACATCCAAGGCGCTGATCGCCAACGGCAAGCTCAAGGTCTTCGGCGTGGCGGCCAAGTCGCGTTCGCCGCAGCTGCCCGATGTGCCCACGATGGCCGAGCAGGGCTATCCGGAGCTGGACTTCGGCAACTGGATGGGCGTGATCGCCGCCAGCGGCACCTCGCCCGAGCTGGTTGCCAAGATCCACGCCGCGCTGGCCCGCATCGGCGCCAATCCCAAGGTGCGCGAGCGCCTGGCGGCCAACGGCTTCGACCCGATCGAAGACCAGCCGGCCGACAAGCTGGCCCAGTCGGTGAAGGCCGAGTACGAGCGCAACGGCGCCATCGTCAAGGCCTTCGACATCAAGCTGAACAACTGAGGCGCGCTTCTGCCCTCGGTCTAGAGCCGGCGCAGCGCCTGCTCGAGCTGCATCCGCAGTGAAGCGCCTGCCGGTGTCATCGGCAGGCGCGTTTCCTCGGCAATCCATCCTTCGTGCGCCAGCGCGGCCTTCAGCGGGCCCGGGTTCGGCTCGGTGAACAGCAACTCGATCAGCGGCAGCAACGGCTGCCAGCGCTCGCGGGCCTGGACCAACTGCCCTTGCCGGATCAGCTCGATCACCTGCACGAAGCGCTCGGTCTGCAGGTGCGCGCTGGCCGCAATCGCACCTGCGCCGCCAAGCGCCACGGTGGTGAAGACCTGCGCATCCTCGCCGGCCAGCACCTGCAGGCGGCCATCGGCAATCAGCGCCTGCGTCTTGCGGGCATCGCCGCTGCAGTCCTTGATGGCGCGGATGCGCGGATGGGCGGCCAATGCCAGCAAGGTGTCGAGCGACAACGTGGCACCCGTGCGGTAGGGAATGTCGTAGACCACGATAGGCGCTTCGCTCGCCTGTGCAATCGTCTCGAACCAGTGGATCAGGCCCGACTGCGCCGGTCGGATGTAGCTCGGCGCCGGCACCAGCAAGCCCGCCAGCGGCCGCGAGAACAGGCGGTCGACCCAGGCCAGCATCTTGCCCAGGTGGTACCCGCTCACGCCCATCATGCGGGGTAGCCCGGGTGCGGCTTCGATCACCGTGTCGAGCACGGCCAACTGCTCGTCTTCATCGAGCGCTGCGGCCTCGCCGGTGGAGCCGCAGACCACCAGGCCGGCAATGCCTGTCGTGGCCAGGCGGCGGGTGAGGGCGGCCAGTGCCGCGTGGTCCACCGCGCCGCCGCGAAATGGCGTGACGAGGGGAATCCAGAGGCCGGAGAAGTCCGGGGCGGAAGTTGAAGCAGGTTGTTGCACGCGAGATCCTTTGCTTTGAGTGGACAGGGATCGACCGATGGAGAACCATCGTCGAACGCGCGCAGCACAGGCGGGGATTGGGGTGAGATAAACCAGCCGGTTCCGTCGCTCATCCGACGACGGAACCGAAGCTCCGGTCAGACGAGCTCTGGTTTTTTGGAGGCTTTGCCCAGTTGGCGCGCCTGCACGAATGCGTGGCCTTCGGGCGAAGGCATCGGCATGCGGGCAAGGCAGATGGGCATGGCTGCAGTGTAGCGGCCCGTTTGCGGCTGCGCAGCACACGCGTCGCCCAGGTGCCACAATTCGAGCGATGAGCCAGCCGCGCGTTTTCATCCAGACCCAGGACTTCGATCTGCAGGCCGAGATCGCGGCCTTGCGCGCCCAGGACGCGCGGGTGGGCGCCGTGTGCAGCTTCATTGGCACGGTGCGCGACCGGAATACGGCCCCTGCGCTCGGCACTGCCGTGCCCTCGCTGCCCCCCGAGGGGGCTCTTTCGCCCAGGGGCGGCCCGTCGGCGAAAGACGTCGGCAGCACCATCACCTCGATGGAGCTGGAGCACTACCCCGGCATGACCGAAAAGGCCATCGAGGCCATGATCGACGAGGCGCACAGGCGCTTCGACATTCTGGGCGCGCGGGTGATCCACCGCGTGGGCCTGCTGCGGCCGCTGGACCAGATCATGATGGTGGCCGTTACTTCCGCCCACCGCGGCGAGAGCTTCCAGGCCTGCGAGTTCCTCATGGACTACCTGAAGACCCAGGCGCCTTTCTGGAAGAAGGAAGACACGCCCGAAGGCGCGCGCTGGGTCGACGCGCGCGTCGCCGACGACAAGGCCGCCCAGCGCTGGGGCCTGGCCAGCGACAACAGCGCCGCGCGCTGATGCCGCCGGGCGCAAGCGCTACTGCGCCTTGAACCCACTGGCCTTGATGATGCGTTCCCAGGTCTGCGTGTAGGTGCGCACGCGCCCTGCAAACTGGCCCTGCGGCTCGTAGCCCACGGTCAGGCCCAGGGCGGTGAGCCTTTCCTTCACGTCGGGCATGGCAAGCACCTTGGCCAGCGCCGCGCCGAAGCGGTCGATGAAGGCCTGCGGCGTGCCCACCGGCGCGAAGATGCCGTAGTAGGGCAGGTCGTCCAGGTTGCCGAAACCCAGTTCGGCAAAGGTGGGCACCTGCGGCAGCAGCGCCTGGCGCTTGGCGCCGATGGTGGCCACGATCCGAAGCTTGCCGGCCTTGTGGTTCTCGATGAAGTCGGGCACCGAGCCGATGCCGGCATGGATCTGGTTGCCCAGCATGTCGGACATCATGGGCGCGCTGCCGCGGTAGGGGGCGCTTTGCAGGTCCAGCCTGTACTTGTCGCCCACCATCTTCACCAGGAATTCGGGAATGGAGGCAGGCGCCGGAATGCCGATGGTGTCCTTGCCGCCGCTCTTGCTGCGCACCCAGGCCACGTATTCGGGCACCGACTTTCCGGGTGTGCCGCCCGACAGCGCCAGGGCGTTGGCGAAGGTGGCAAAGCCAGCCACCGGAACGAAGTCGTTCGCGGGGTTGAACCCGGGGTTCTTGACCACCTGCGGCAGGATGGAGATGCTGTGGTCATGCGAGAGGAACAATGTGTGCCCGTCGGGGGCGGCCGTCTTCAGCGCCTGGGCCGCAATCTGCCCGCCCGCGCCGCCGCGGTTCTCCACCACCACGGGCATGCCCAGTTCGTCCTTGAGCTTTTCGCCCAGCAGGCGGGCAATGGCGTCGGTGCCGCCGCCGGCCGGAAAGCCCACCAGGATCCGGATGGGCGTGCCGCTGCCCTGGGCAAGCGCCAGGCCCGGCAGCGCTGCCAGGGGGCCCAGGGCCAGGGCCCCGGTCAGTACGCCACGTCTTGAAAGGGACATCGTCGACTCCAATGCTTCGGTTGTTGTTGATTGATTGCTTCGATGGACAGGAAAACCGCCATCGGCGGCGCTTGCCGCCCTTGAATCGGCCTGCCAAGGCCCTATTTTGAGTGCAGGAATCAAGCAAATGCGCCAAGACAAACTCACCACCAAATTCCAGGAAGCCCTGGCCGACGCTCAATCGCTCGCGCTGGGGAACGACAACGCCTACATCGAGCCGGTCCACCTGCTGCTGGCCATGCTGCGCCAGGACGACGGCCCGCGCGCGCTCGTGGAGCGCGCCGGCGCCAACGTGCCCGGACTCATCAAGGCCAGCGAGGCCGCCATCAAGAAACTGCCGCAGGTGCAGGGCCACGACGTGGTCCAGGTCGGCCAGGACCTGGCCAAGCTGCTGCAGGCCACCGAGAAGGAAGCCATCAAGCGCAATGACCAGTTCATTGCCGGCGAACTCTTCCTGCTGGCCGTGGCCGACAGCAAGGCCGACATCGGCAAGCTGGCCAAGGACAACGGGCTCACGCGCAAGTCGCTCGAAGCCGCCATCGAGGCGGTGCGCGGCGGCCAGGCCGTGAACAGTGCCGACGCCGAGGGCCAGCGCGAAGCCCTGAAGAAGTACACCCTCGACCTCACCGAGCGCGCCCGGCTGGGCAAGCTTGACCCGGTCATCGGCCGCGACGAGGAAATCCGCCGCGCCATCCAGGTGCTGCAGCGCCGCACCAAGAACAACCCCGTGCTCATCGGCGAGCCCGGAGTGGGCAAGACCGCCATTGTCGAGGGCCTGGCCCAGCGCATCGTGGCCGGCGAAGTGCCCGACACGCTCAAGGACAAGCGCGTGCTCTCGCTCGACATGGCGGCGCTGCTGGCCGGTGCCAAGTACCGCGGCGAGTTCGAGGAGCGCCTGAAGAACGTGCTGAACGAACTGGCCAAGGAAGAAGGCCAGACCATCGTCTTCATCGACGAGCTGCACACCATGGTGGGCGCCGGCAAGGCCGAGGGCGCCATGGACGCGGGCAACATGCTCAAGCCCGCGCTGGCGCGCGGCGAGCTGCACTGCGTGGGCGCCACCACGCTGGACGAATACCGCAAGTACATCGAGAAGGACGCCGCGCTGGAGCGCCGCTTCCAGAAAATTCTGGTGGGCGAGCCCAGCGTGGAGGCCACCATCGCCATCCTGCGCGGCCTGCAGGAAAAGTACGAGGTGCACCACGGCGTGGAGATCACCGACCCGGCCATCGTGGCCGCGGCCGAATTGTCGGACCGCTACATCACCGACCGCTTCCTGCCCGACAAGGCCATCGACCTCATCGACGAGGCGGCGGCCAAGATCAAGATCGAGATCGATTCCAAGCCCGAGGTGATGGACCGGCTCGACCGCCGCATCATCCAGCTGCAGATCGAGCGCGAAGCCGTCAAGAAGGAAAAGGACGAAGCCTCGCAAAAGCGCCTGGCCCTCATCGAGGAAGAGATCCAGCGCCTGCAGAAGGAATATGCCGACCTCGAGGAGATCTGGCAGTCCGAGAAGGCGCAGGCCCAGGGCAGCGCACAGGTGCGCGAGGAGATCGACAAGCTCAAGACGCAGATCGACGAGTTCACGCGCAAGGGCGACTTCAACAAGGTTGCCGAGCTGCAGTACGGGCAACTGCCCGGCCTGGAAAAGCGCCTGAAGGAAGCCTTGGCCACCGAAGAGAAGAAGGGCGGCGCCAGTGGCGGCCCGAAGCTGCTGCGCACGCAAGTGGGCTCGGAGGAAATCGCCGAGGTGGTGGCACGCGCCACGGGCATCCCCGTGTCCAAGCTGATGCAGGGCGAGCGCGAGAAGCTGCTGCAGATGGAAGACAAGCTGCACGAGCGCGTGGTGGGCCAGGACGAGGCGATTGCCGCCGTGTCCAACGCCATTCGCCGTTCGCGCTCGGGCCTGTCCGACCCCAACCGGCCCACGGGTTCGTTCCTGTTCCTGGGCCCCACGGGCGTGGGCAAGACCGAGCTGTGCAAGGCGCTGGCGGGCTTCCTGTTCGACAGTGAAGACCACCTCATCCGCATCGACATGAGCGAGTTCATGGAGAAGCACTCGGTTGCGCGCCTCATCGGTGCGCCCCCGGGCTACGTGGGCTACGAAGAAGGCGGCTACCTCACCGAGGCGGTGCGCCGCAAGCCCTACAGCGTGGTGCTGCTCGACGAAGTCGAGAAGGCGCACCCCGACGTCTTCAACGTGCTGCTGCAGGTGCTCGACGATGGCCGCCTGACCGATGGCCAGGGTCGCACCGTGGACTTCAAGAACACGGTGATTGTCATGACCAGCAACATCGGCTCGCCGATCATCCAGCAGATGGTGGGCAGGCCCAGCGAGGAGATCAAGGAGGCGGTGTGGGAAGAGTTGAAGAACTACTTCCGCCCCGAGTTCCTGAACCGCATCGACGAGACGGTGGTGTTCCACGCGCTCGACGCGAAGAACATCGAGTCCATTGCGCAGATCCAGCTCAAGGTGCTGCAGGCGCGACTGGCGAAGATGGACCTGGCGCTGGAGGTCACGCCGGCGGCACTGGCCGAGATTGCCAAGGTGGGCTTCGATCCGGTGTTCGGTGCGCGTCCGCTCAAGCGGGCCATCCAGCATCGCATCGAGAATCCGCTCTCGAAGCTGCTGTTGGAGGGGGCTTTTGCGCCCAAGGATACGATTCGTGTCGAAACGGATCCGATCCGCAGCCCCGGCCAGTTCGGCTTCGTGAAGACCGGGGAACCTACGGCCGCAGAGGCGGCCTAAACACGGATGTTCAATTTTCTACTTCGCGTCGTCCTGTTCCTGATGGGCCTGGTGTTCGCCGCCAGCATCGCCTTCGCGGTGCTGATGCTGGCGGCCCTGTGGGCCCTGCGCTATGGCTGGGCCAAGCTGACCGGGCAGCCGGTCAACCCGTGGGTCATGCGCTTTCGCCCAGGGCAGGGCTTCGATCGCTTCCGTGCGGCGGCCCGGCAGGGCGAACCCACCGCGGCTGACGTCACCGCTGCCCGCGCGCGCGGCGAATCGGTGAGCAGCCCGGTGGCCAACCTGGGCCGCAGTGGCGTCACCGACGTGACCGACGTGCGCTCGCGACCCGTCGACGGTCAGGGCTGAGGCCTACTTCAACCACTTGTCCGAAGCCTGCTTGAGCGTTCCGCGCTTGTCCAGCAGGTCCCAGGTGAAGCCCATCACGCGCGTGTAGTCCGCGTCGTCCGCCGGCAGCATGAAGCCCAGCCAGTTGGTGGGCGTGAGCGGCGCGTCCAGGTAGGCGGCAGCCAGGCGCGGGTCTGCCTTGCTGTAGTGCAGGGCCTCGTAGGTCTCGGTGATCATCGCGTCGCCCTTGCCCTCGGCGATCAGGCCCGGAATCTCGGCGTTCTTCTCGTGCGTGCTGACCTGCGCGGCCTTGAGGTTGGCCAGCACGTAGGCTTCGTTGGTGCCGCCGGGGTTCTTGATCACGCGCACCGTGGGCTGGTTCAGGTCCTCCGGCCTGGTGAACTTGGCCTTGTCGGCCGCGCGCACCAGGGCCACCTTCCCGAAGGGTGCATAGCCCGGCAGCATGGCCACCTGGCGGATGCGCGCCACGTTGCGGGTGATGCCGCCCACGGCCACGTCGAACTTGTCGGACTGGATGTCCTTCATCAGGTTCGGCCAGCTGGTCTGCACGTATTCCACCTTCACGCCCAGCTCCTTGGCCATGGCCTCGACCACGTCGATGTCGTGGCCCGAGAAGCCGCTGTCGGCCTTGATGGCGAAGGGGCGGTAGTCGCCGGGCGTGCCCACGCGCAGCACCTTGCTTTCCATGATCTTGTCCAGGCGCGCGCCGGCCTGGGCGGCGTGGGTAAAGCCGAGGGCGGCCAGCGCGATGGCGGCCAGGGCGAGGATTCGCTTGGGAATCATGGGCATGTGTCTCCGTTGTCGTGGGTTTTGGCTAGTCGCCGCGATGCGGCGCGGGGCGCAGCTTAACCGCCGTGTGCTGCTGCATCGCAGCAAGAAAAACCAACCTTTTGTTGGGGTCCGGTTGGCGCGGGCGCTGATGCAATCCCTTCACGCGTGAATCGAACGCGGACAGGAGACAACCCATGATCGAACTGCAGGGCCGACGAGCCCTCGTGACGGGAGCGGCGCAGGGCCTGGGCCTGGCCATTGCCCGCTTGTTCGTTGAACGCGGCGCGCAGGTGATGCTCGCCGACATCGACGAGGCGGGCGCCGCCAAGGCGGCCGATGCGCTCGGGCCCATGGCCCGCTCGGTGCGTTGCAACGTGACATCGGCCGCCGATCTCGGCGCTGCCGTCGAGGCCGCCACCCAGGCCTTCGGCGGCATGGACACCCTCATCAACAACGCCGGCATCGAGATCGTCAAGCCGCTGCTGGACCACAGCGAGGAAGAGTTCGAGCGGCTCATGGCCATCAACGTCAAGGGCGTGTTCCTGGGCATGAAGCAGTCGCTGGGCGCGCTGGTGACCTCGGGGCGCGGCTCGATCGTCAACATCTCCTCGCTCGCGGGCACCAACGGCGTGCCGCTGTTCGGCTGCTATGCGGCCTCGAAGGCGGCGGTGCTGCAGCTCACCCGCACGGCGGCGGCCGAGCTCAAGCCGGCGGGCGTGCGCGTGAATGCGGTGTGTCCCGGCTTCGTGGGAACCGCCATGGTCGAGCGCCTCATTCCCACGGTGGAAGCCGCCGTGGGCGTTCCCTTCGATGCCCTGGTGGCCCTCAAGCAAGGGCGCCTGGGTACGGCGCAGGAGGTGGCCGAGATGGTCGCCTTCCTCGCCTCCGACGCCGCCAGCTGGACCACCGGCTCCCACTACATCCTGGACGGCGGTCTTTCCGCCGGATTGCTATGAACGCCGCACGGCCGCCCGAAGGCGTTCGCACCGTAGCCCGTAGGGCGGAGGAATTCCAATGACCACCAAGAAGTTGCTGCAAGACAAGGTCGCCATCGTCACCGGCGCGGGGCGTGGCTTGGGTGAGGCCGTGGCGCGCGCATATGCGGCCGAAGGTGCGAAGGTGATCGTCTCCGACATCGACGCCGCCGCTGCGCAGAAGGTTGCCGACTCGCTGCCCGGCGCGATTGCCGTGGCCTGCGACGTGCGCGATTCGGCGCAGGTCAAGGCACTGGTCGATGCCGCCGTGGCCAAGCACGGCCGCCTGGACATCATGGTGCCCAATGCCGGCGTGGCGCGGGTCGCGCCGCTGGTGGCCACCAGCTATGAAGAGTGGCGCGAGGTCACCTCGGTCAACCTGGACGGCGTGTTCCTGTGCATCCGCCACGCGGCGCCGGCCATCATCGCGGCGGGCGGCGGCAGCATCGTCAACATGGCCTCGGTCACGGCCAAGGCGGCATGTGCGCTCATCGGCAGCTATGCGGCGGCCAAGGCGGGCGTGGTCTCGCTCACGCAGACGGCGGCCATCGAGCTGCGCGCGCACAAGGTGCGGGTCAACGCCATCTTGCCCGGCTTCATCGACACCGAGCTGGTGACCTCGCACATCCGCGAATTCGAGGAGCAGCTCAAGCTCCCCGACTTCGGCGCGGTGGTGGCCCAGCGCCAGGGGCGCTACGGCAAGGTGGAGGAGGTGGCCAGCCTGGCCGTGTTCCTGGCCAGCGAGCGGTCGAGCTTTTCCAACGGCAGCGGCTTCGTGCTGGACGGCGGCGTGAGCTCGTCGCTGCTCTGAGCGCAACGAATTCCAAGGAGACACGCAATGAGCAAGAAACCAGTGGTGGTCTACGGCGCCTCGGGCTACACCGGGCGCCTGGTGTGCGAATACCTGCGCGAGTACAACATCCCCTTCATTGCCGCCGGCCGCAGCGCCGAGAAGATCGAGGCAGCGATGAAGTCCAACGTGCCCGGCATCGAGACCGCAAGCTACGAGGTGGCGGAGGTCTCGCATTCGGTGAAGGCGCTCACCGAGCTGTTCACCGGCGCCTCGGTGGTGCTCAACACGGTGGGACCGTTCGCAAGATTCGGCCCCGAGGTGGTCGAGGCCTGCCTGGCCGCCGGGTGCCACTACACCGACACCACGGGCGAGCAGGACTGGCTCATCACGCTCGACAACGAATGGGGCGCCAAGTTCGCCGAAAAGGGTTTGTTGCTGTCACCGGGCCTGGCCCAGATGTACACCACCGGGGAGATCGCGGCCCAGCTGTGCCTGGAGACACCAGGACTGGACACGCTGGACATTGCCGTGTTCTGGGGCGGCAGCCCCACCATTGCGTCGACGCAGACCATCCTGGTCAACGCGGCGACTTCCAAGGCCTTCTACCTGGAGCAGAACCAGTACAAGGAATGGCAGCCGGACGCGGGCCTGTACCAGTTGGCCATTCCGGGCCAGCACGAGATGGCGCTGGCGCTGCCCTGGGGCGGCACCTCGCACCCGGTGTGGTTCAAGCGCGATCCGCGCGTGGCCAACGTGAAGGTGCTCGGCGGCGTGTTCAACAAGCCGCTGATGCTGGGCGTGCCGCAGATCGTGGCGGCCGCGCTCAAGGCCACCGAGGGCATGAACGACGACGACCGCTACGCGGCGCTGGCCCAGACGGCGGCCGGCGTGATGAACACCATGCCGCCGCGCGAGAACCCGCGGATCAACAAGTCGGTCGATTCGGTGCATGCCTCCGGGCCGCTGGGCCGCGTGCACTGCGTGATCTTCGGCAACTGCAACTACAAGCAGACCGGCCTGCTGCAGGCCCATGCCGCGGCCTCGCTGCTGCAGCAGCCGCCGCGCCGCGCGGGCTTTGCCTCGGGCTGCCAGGCCTTCGGCCACCACGACCTGCTGGGCGCGCTGCGCAGCTTCGGCCTGGTGCAGTCGCCCGTCATCACCCGCGCAGTGGACTGAACGCCCGTGCGCCTCGTCGACTATCTGGACAAGGGCGCCCAGCTGGGCGCCGATTCGCCCTGCCTGACCATGGGCGAGCGCGACCTGAGCTACGCCCAGGTACAGCGCATCAGCTGGCGCGTGGCGGGGGCGCTGCGCCGTTCGGGCATCCGGCCCGGCGACAAGGTGGCGGTGCTGTCCAGCAATGACGCGCTTGCCTTTGCCACCGTGTTCGGCATCTCGCGCGCCGGCTGCGTGTGGTGCCCCGTCAATCCGCGCAACGAGGCGGCCGAGAACGCCTTCGTGCTCGATGCCTTCGACTGCACCTGCCTGGTCTTCCACAGCAACTACGCGCCCATGGTGGAGTTGATGCGCGCACAGCTGCCCAAGCTGCGCGCGCTGGTGTGCCTGGACGCGCGCCAGCCCTTTGCCGTGTCGATGGACCAATGGCTGGACGGTTTGGGCGACGAGCCCGTGGACATCGCCCCGCCGGACGACGTGGCCATGATCGCCGGCACCGGCGGCACCACCGGCCGGCCCAAGGGCGTGATGCTCACCGGCCGCAACCTGGAGACCATGTCGGCCCTCACCCTCATGGGCTACCCCTTCGAGGGCCGGCCCTGCTACCTGGCGCTGGCGCCGCTGACCCATGCGGCCGGCGTGCTGTGCCTGCCGGTGATGGCGCTGGGCGGGCGCATCGTCATCATGCCCAAGCCCGACCTTGGCGATTTTCTCGCCCTGATCGAGCGGCATCGTGTCACCCACACCTTCCTGCCGCCCACGCTCATCTACATGCTGCTGCAGCACGAGAAGCTGGCCGGCACCCGGCGCGACTCGCTGCAATGCTTCTGGTACGGCGCCGCGCCCATCGCGGCGGCGCGGCTGGAAGAAGCGCTGGAGAAGATCGGCCCGGTGATGGCCCAGCTGTTCGGCCAGACAGAAGCGCCGATGATGATCTCGATGATGTCGCCGCGCGAGCACTTCAACGCCGACGGCACGGTGGCGCGCCAGCGCCTGTCGTCGGCCGGCCGGCCGGGGCCGCTGGTGCAGGTGGCCACCATGGATGCGGACGGCAAGCTGCTGCCCGGCGGCGAGCGCGGCGAGATCGTGGTGCGCTCGTCCCTGGTAATGGCCGGCTACTACAAGGACGCCGCTGCCACCGCCGAGGCCTCGCGCCACGGCTGGCACCACACGGGCGACATCGGCTACCTCGACGAAGAGGGCTTCCTCCACATCGTCGACCGCGCCAAGGACATGATCATCACCGGCGGCTTCAATGTGTATTCGGTGGAGGTCGAATCCGCCCTCATGCAGCACCCCGACGTGCAGGACAGCGCCGTCATCGGCCTGCCCGACGAGAAGTGGGGCGAGCGCGTGGTGGCGGTGCTGCAGCTGCGCCCGGGGCGCACCCTGGAGCAGGAAGAAGTGATTGCCTTCGTCAAGGCGCGCATCGGCAGCGTCAAGGCGCCCAAGCAGGTCGAGTTCTGGCCCGACCTGCCGCGCTCCAAGGTGGGCAAGGTGATGAAGAAGGACGTGCGGGCCGTCATGCTCGAAAAGGGCAGGAAATGAGCCGCCGTGTATTCGTCGCCGGCGTGGGCATGATCCCCTTCGTGAAGCCGGGGGCGAACGAGCCTTATCCGGTGATGGGCGCCGAGGCGGGCCGGCTGGCGCTGGCCGATGCCGGCATCGGCTACCAGTCGGTGCAGCAGGCTTATGCCGGCTATGTCTACGGCGACTCCACCAGCGGCCAGCGCGCGGTGTATGGGCTGGGCATGACGGGCATCCCGGTGGTCAACGTCAACAACAACTGCTCGACCGGCTCCACCGCGCTCTTTCTGGCGCGCCAGGCCATCGAAGGCGGCGCGGCCGACTGCGTGCTGGCGCTGGGCTTCGAACAGATGAGGCCCGGCGCGCTGGGCACCGTGTTCGACGACCGGCCCAGCCCCTTCGAGCACTTCGACCAACTGGCGGCGGACCTGGTCGGCATGCCCGAGTTGCCGCTGGCCCTGCGCTACTTCGGCGGCGCGGGCCTGGCGCACATGAAGAAGCACGGCACGCCGCTGGAGGCCTTTGCGCAGATCCGTGCCAAGGCCAGCCGCCACGCGGCGCGCAATCCGCTCGCGCTCTTGCGCCAGGAACTGAGCACCGAAGACGTGATGAATGCGCCCATGCTGTGGCCCGGCGTGCTTACACGCCTGATGGCCTGCCCGCCCACGTGCGGCGCGGCGGCAGCCGTGCTGGTCGGCGAGGACTTCGCCAGGCGCGAGGGCCTTCGCACCGATGTCTTCATCCGCGCCCAGGCGATGACCACCGACACGCCCGCCACCTTCGACAGCCGCGACATGATGGCGCTGGTGGGCTACGGCATGAGCCAGGAGGCGGCGCGCCAGGTCTACGAGACGGCAAGCATCGGCCCCGAGGAGCTGGACGTGGTCGAGCTGCACGACTGCTTCGCCCACAACGAACTCATCAGCTACGAGGCGCTGGGCCTGTGCGCGCAAGGCGGTGCCGCCGCCTTCATCGCCGATGGCCGCAACACCTATGGCGGGCAGGTCGTGACCAACCCCTCGGGCGGGCTGCTCTCCAAGGGCCATCCGCTGGGCGCCACCGGCCTGGCGCAGTGCTACGAGCTGACGCACCAGTTGCGCGGCTCGGCCCAGGCGCGCCAGGTGGAGGGCGCCCGCCTGGGCCTGCAGCACAACCTGGGCCTCGGCGGTGCGTGCGTGGTCACGCTGTATCAGGCAAACTGAAAGGCTCGCGCAACGCATGCAGGAGTCGTCATCAGCCATGGCACGGTCGAGCCGATCTGCTGGAGCAGGATCCAAGGCATCGGCCGGCGTGCTGGTGGAGTCGCGGCTCGTTGCGCCCCAGCTGTCGTCTTCCACGCTGCTGGCACGGCCGGGGCTCTCGGCACTGCTGCATACGGGCCTCGGCAAGCGGCTGGTGAGCATCACCGCCCCTGCGGGCTACGGCAAGACCACGGCGCTCGCGCAGTTCGTCGCGCAACTGGAGCCGCACGGCATCACCGTGGCGTGGCTGAGCCTGGATGCGCAGGACAACGATCCGCTGCTGTTCTTCCGCTACCTGGCCGCCGCGCTGAACCATGCCGACGCGCGCCTGGGGCGCAGCGTGCTCGCGCAGACGGCAGGCGGCAGCCTTGCTGCGCCCGACACCATTGCCGCGTCCTTGCTTGGCGACCTGGGCGCGGGCAGCGGGCAACTGCTGCTGGTGCTCGACGATTTCCACCTGGTGCAGCACGAAGGCATTCACCGGCACGTCGCCTGGCTGGTGGCGCACCTGCCGCCCAACGTGGGCATGGTCATTGCCAGCCGCACGCGGCCACCCCTGCCGCTGAGCCAGTGGCGCGTGCGCAACCAGCTGCTGGAACTGGAGGCCGCGCACTTCGGCCTGGCGCTGGACGAGGCGGCCGATTTCGTCGGCCGCGTGAGCGGCGCGCCGCTGGATCGCGCGCAGCTCAAGGCCCTGCATCACCGCACCGAGGGCTGGATTGCCGGCCTGCAGCTGGCCTCGCTCGCCCTGCGCGAAAGCGGCGACCGCGGCGCCTTCGTGAGCGATTTTTCCGGCACCGATCGCGACATCACCGACTACCTGGGCGAGCATGTTCTCGACAGCCTGCGGCCCGACCTTCGCGACTTCCTGCTGGACACGGCCGGCCTGGAGCGCTTCTGCGCCGAGCTGTGCGACGAGGTGCTGGGCCGCAGCGACGGCCATGCCATGCTGGCAGAGGTGCAGGCGCGCAATCTCTTTCTCTCGGGCCTGGACCGCACCCGCACCTGGTTTCGCTACCACCACCTGTTCGCCGACTACCTGCGCGGACGCAGCCGCGAGCGGCCCACCGACGCCGGCCGCACGGTCAGCCTGCGTGCCAGCGCCTGGTTCCAGCGCCAGGGCCTGCCGCACGAAGCCATCCGCTACGCCTTCGACGCGCAGGACTACGAGCGCGCCGCCGACCTGGTGGCCGATTTTTCCGCCGAACTGGTGCAGCACCGCGGCGAACACGCGACCTTGCTCGGGTGGCTCGCGCGCCTGCCGCAGCACCTGGTGCATGCGCGGCCGAAGATCCGCATCGGCCACGCCTGGTCGCTGGTGCTCACGCGGCGCTACGCCGAGGCCGAGCACGAACTGCGCGCCTTGGAGCAGGCCTGCCGCGAGAGCGGCGACGACGAGCTGCGCTGCATGGTCGAGATGATCCGCTGCGTCTACTGGGCGCATGTGGGCGAGCCGCTGCAGGCCAAGGCCAGCAGCGAGGGCTGGCTCAAGAGCTGGCCGAGCGCCGACGCCTTCTGCACCGGCGTGGTGGCCAACGTGCTGGCCAGCGGCTGCTGCGCCACCGACGCCTTCGAGCAGGGCGAGCAGGCCCTGGCGATTGCGCGCCGGGCCTTTGGCGAAACGCATGCCGACTACGGCCTGGCCTGGGCGGCGGCGCTGGCCGTGATGATCGCAATGCGGCGCGGCGACTACCACGGGGCCATGGCGCATGTCAGCGCGGGCGTCGCCATCGTCGAGCGCAGCCTGGGGCTGGCCTCGTACGCGGGCTCGATGCTGGCGCTGCTGGCGGCCGAGGTCTGTTACGAGCGCGGCGACCTCGCAGCCGCGAAGGACTACCTGGACGTGGGCCTGCCGTATGTGGATGACCACGGCCTGGTCGAGATGACGGCTGCCGGCTACCTCACGCGCGCGCGCCTTCTGCGCCTGCGCGGCGAAATGGCGCTGGCCGACAGCTGCCTGCTGGAAGGCGAATCGCTGGGCCACCGCCTGAAGCTGCCGCGCCTGGCGCTGGCGTTTGCGGCCGAGCGCTGCGGCCTGCGCCTGCAGGCCGGTGCGGCCGACGAGGCGCAAAAGCTCGCCCGTTCCTACGGCCTGGTCGGGTACGGGGCGGGCGCGCAGCCACAGCCGGCGCTGGATGAGGACGACGGCGTGTGCCTGATGCACCTGCGCCTGCGGATGGCGGCGGGGCAGGGGCCGGTGGCGGGCGCCATCAACGACGCGCTGCGCCGTGCGCTGCGCGACAACCACCGCGCCCAGGTCGCGCGGCTGCTGGTGCTGCGCGCGATCCACCAGCACCGCGCGCAGGAAGGCGCGCAGGCATTGCGCACCCTGGACGAGGCGCTGGACGTGGCCGCGCGCTGCGGCCTGGTGCGCAGCCTGGTCGACGGCGAACCGGTGGTGCTGGACATGATCGAGACCATTCGCGCCAATCGCATCGGCCAACTGGTGGAGGGCGCGGACCAGGCGCCAGACGCCTACCTGCGGCAGGTGCTGGCCGCCGCGGGGCGAAGCGCCGGGCCGGCGCCCCAGGTGCCCGAGGGCGCCGCCGAGCCCGGCGCCCCGGTGGTGGAACTGCTCACCGAGCGCGAACTGAAGATCCTGCGCCTGCTCAAGGCGGGCCTGGGCAACCGGGAGCTGGCGCAGAGCCTGTTCGTGTCCGA
>JAFECZ010000459.1 GCA_018241905.1 Pseudomonadota bacterium | reverse complement strand
ACGAGCGCACCAACATCGCCGTCGTCGGCTTCTCGGTGGCGGCATTGGAAAAGCTCAAGCGCATTGCGAAGAAGGTGCAGCGCAACGGGCGCGCACTGGCGCAAGACCCGATGTTCGCGGCCCGCCTGGCCAAGGTCGAGATCGACCTGGAGAACATGAAGACCACCAACCTGCGCGTGATCGCCGCCGTGGCCGGCGGCGGCGTGCCGGGCGCGGAAAGCTCCATGCTCAAGATCCGCGGCACCGAGATCCGGCAGGAGATCTCGTCGCTGGCGCGCCGCGCGATGGGGCCGTATGCGCAGCCCTTCATCGAGGCCGCGCTGCACGAAGGCCATGGCGAGGAATCCGTCGGCCCCGCCGAGGCCGCGCCGCTGGCATCGCAGTACTTCAACAACCGCAAGCTGTCGATCTTCGGCGGCAGCAACGAGATCCAGAAGAACATCATCTCCAAGATGATCCTGGGCCTGTGAATGAAGACCACCCCCAGTCTTCGCGGACTTCGTCCGCTTCGCCAACCCCCTCGTGGGGGCACACCCAGCGGCCCGGCAGAGCCGGTTCCGCGGGTGTCGCCGACATGGCCTGCTCCGCGGCCTTCCGAATGCGGCGCGCTCGCAACGAACTGACAGGATTGAATTCATGAACTTCGAACACACCGAAGACCGCCGCATGCTGGCGGATTCGCTGGACCGCTTCATTGCCGAGCAATACGGCTTTGCCACGCGCGACCGCATTGCCGCCAGCGACGAGGGCTTCAGCCGCGAACACTGGTCGCAACTGGCCGAGATCGGCGCGGTGGGCGCGCTCTTCCCCGAGGAAGTGGGCGGCTTCGGCGGCGCCGGCTTCGACGTGGCCGTGGTCTTCGAGAGCCTGGGCAAGGGCCTGGTGGTGGAGCCCTTCCTGGGCGCGCTCATCGTGGGCCGCGCGATTGCCAACGCCGGCAGCCAGGCGCAGAAGGAGCGCATTGCGTCGCTGATCGACGGCAGCACCATCGCCGCGCTGGCGCACGACGAGCCGGGTTCGCACTACGAACCCGCGCTGGTTCGCACGCGTGCCGAGCGTTCGGGCGACGGCTGGGTGCTCAGCGGTGCCAAGGCCGTTGTGCAGCACGGCGGGCAAGCAGGGCTGCTGCTGGTGTCCGCGCGCACCGCCGGTGCGCAAGACGAAGCCGAAGGAGTTTCGCTCTTCCTTGTGCCGGGCGATGCGCAAGGAATCTCCTGGCGCGGCTATCGCAACATCGACGGCGGCCGCGCGGCAGAGCTCGAGCTCGACGGCGTGCGTGTCGACGCCGATGCGCTGCTGGGTGCGCAAGGCGCAGGCGCCGACGTGCTCGAACACGCCGTCGGCTGGGGCCTGCTGGCATTGGCGGCCGAGTCGCTGGGCGCCATGGAAATCGCCAAGCGCGACACGCTCGAGTACCTGCGCACGCGCAAGCAGTTCGGCGTGCCCATCGGCAGCTTCCAGGCGCTGCAGCACCGCATGGCCGACCTGCTGCTCGAAGTGGAGCAGGCGCGTTCGGCGGTCATCAACGCTGCGGCGGCCATCGGCGACGAGAACCGCGTGGTGCGCGAGAAGGCGCTGTCGGCGGCCAAGTACAGCATCGGCCGCATCGGCACGCGCGTGGCCGAGGAAAGCATCCAGCTGCACGGCGGCATCGGCATGACCTGGGAGCTTCCGCTGTCGCACTACGCCAAGCGCCTGGTGATGATCGACCACCAGCTGGGCGACGAGGACCATCACCTGGCGCGCTACATCGCATTGGGAGCGCAGCAATGAGCCGCCTTCCGCTGTCCGGCGTGCGCGTGCTGGACCTGTCTCGCGTGCTGGCCGGCCCCATGTGCGCGCAGGCGCTGGGCGACCTGGGCGCCGAGGTCATCAAGATCGAACACCCCGGCCGCGGCGACGACACGCGCGACTGGGGCATTCGCGTCGGCTCGCGCAACACCTCGTACTTCAATGCCGCCAACCGCAACAAGCAGTCGGTGGGCCTGGACCTGCAGACGGCCGAGGGCCAGCGCATCGCGCGCGAGCTGGCCGCCAAGAGCGACGTGGTCATCCAGAACTTCAAGTTCGGCGGCATCAAGAAGATGGGGCTGGACTACGAATCGCTCAAGGCCATCAACCCCGGGCTGGTGTACTGCTCCATCACCGGCTACCGCACCGACGGCCCCGAGGCCGCGCGCCCCGGCTACGACCTGCTGGTGCAGGGCGAGGCGGGCCTGATGGCGCTCAACGGCGAGGAAGGGCAGGGCCCGCTGAAGTTCGGCGTGGCGGCGGTGGACATGTTCACCGGCATGTACTCGGCGCAGGCCATCCTGGCCGCGCTGTTCGACCGCCAGCGCACCGGCGAGGGCCGGCACGTGGAGATGGCGCTGTACGACTGCGGCCTGATGATCACCTGCTACTACGGCATGGAGGCGCTGCTGCTGGGCGGCGACCCGCCCAAGTTCGGCAACGCGCATCCGTCCATCGTTCCTTACGGCGTGTTCGATGCGGCCGATGGTCCGCTGGTCATCACGGTGGGCAACAACGCGCAGTACCAGCGCTTTTGCACCGAAGTGATCGAGCGGCCCGACCTGGCCAGCGACGAGCGCTTTGCCACCAACATCGGCCGCTCTCAGAACCGGCACGAGCTGCTGCCGCAACTGCGCGCCGAGCTCGGCAAGCGCCAGCGCGAGCAACTGCTGCAGCGCCTGGCGGCCGCCAACATTCCCTGCGGCGAAGTGCTTGGGCTGCGCGAGGCCCTGCAGTCCGAGCGCAGCGTGCAGGCAGGCCTGGTGGCCGAGATGCCCAACCCCGAGACCGGCAGCATGCACGTGATGGCGCCGCCCTACCGCATCGACGGCCAGCGCGTACCCATTCGCAGCGTGCCGCCGATGCTCTCGCAAGATACCGACAAGGTGCTGGGCGAGGTGCTGGGCATGGACGCACAAGCCATCGCCGCACTGCGGCAGCAAGGCGTTCTCTGACGCCCGGACTTTCCTTCTTCGAATCACCACAGGGAGACATCTCGACATGACGACATCCGCCAACATCAGCCGGCGCCTGGCCCTGGGCGTGGCGCTCGCATCGCTGGCCATGGTGGCCGCTGGCCCCGCTGCCGCGCAGGAGTGGCCGGCCAAGCCCATCCGGCTGATCGTTCCCTTCCCGGCGGGCGGGCCTACCGATACCGCCTCGCGCGTGGTCGGCCAGAAACTGGCCGAGCGCCTGAAGCAGCCGGTGGTGGTCGAGAACCGCGCGGGCGCCTCCGGCACCATTGCCGCGCAGTTCGTCGCCAAGAGCGCACCCGACGGCTACACGCTGATGATGCTGGCCACGCCCACGCTGCTGGCACCGCACCTGTACAAGAGCGCCGGCTACGACGTGAACAAGGACTTCGCGCCCGTGGCCAGCGTGTACGACCTGCCCATCGTGGTGGTGGTCAACCCCGCCGTGCTGCCCGATGTGAAGACGCTGCCCGATCTCATCGCCAAGGCCAAGGCCGCGGGCGGCCAGCTCAACTACACCAGCTCCGGGCCGGGCAGCTTCGGCCACCTGACCATGGAAATGCTCAAGAGCATGGGCAACTTCGACATGCAGCACATCGCCTACAAGGGCGGTACGCCGGCCGTGACCGACCTGCTGGGCGGCCAGGTGCCGGTGATGTATGCGGACCTCGTGGCCGCGCTGCCGCACATCCAGGCCGGCAAGCTGCGCGCAATTGCGGTGGGATCGCCCCAGCGCATCGTGCAACTGCCCGACGTGAAGACCATCGCGGAGCAGGGCTTCAAGGGCTTTGACGCCGTGTCGTGGGGCGGCCTGCTGGCGCCTGCCGGCACGCCCAAGCCGGTGGTCGACCGGGTGAGCGCAGAGGTCAAGCAGATCCTGGCCGACAAGGACGTGAAGGACAAGCTGGTGAAGGCCGGTGCTGCGGCCGCCTACGGCGACCCGGCGCAGATGGCCGCGCGCATGCGCACCGATTTCGACAAGTGGGGCAAGGTGATCCGCGACAAGCAGATCGTCGTCAACTGAAATTCTTCAAGCAATCGAGAAAGCAAGGAGTCGTGACATGAAGGTACTGGTGGCAGTCAAGCGCGTGGTGGACGCGAACGTGAAGGTGCAGGTCAAGGGCGACGGCACGGGCGTGGACATCGCCAACGTCAAGATGAGCATGAACCCCTTCGACGAAATTGCCGTTGAAGAGGCGGTGCGCCTGAAGGAAAAGGGCGTGGTCACCGAGATCGTGGCCGTCTCGTGCGGCGAAGCCAAGTGCCAGGAAACGCTGCGCACCGCCATGGCCATCG
>JAFECZ010000458.1 GCA_018241905.1 Pseudomonadota bacterium | reverse complement strand
CAGCATCGGGCGCGCGGCCGAGCGCGAGTTCATCGCGGCCTCGGCCATCAGCAAGCGACTGTCGGACCTGGAGGCTGCCCTTCACACCCCCCTGCTCTACCGCCACACCCGCGGCGTCGACCTGACGCCGGCGGGCGAAAGCCTGCTGCACCACGCCCGCACCGTGCTCTACAGCCTGGAGAAGATGCAAGGCGAGCTCAGCGAATACGCTGACGGCGTGCGGGGCCACGTGCGAGTGCACGCCAACATCTCGGCCATCGTGCAGTACCTGCCGGAAGACCTGGGCGTCTTCACGCGCGAGCACGAGGCCATCAAGATCGACCTGGAAGAGCACCTCTCCAGCGAAGTGCTTCGAGCGGTGCAGGAGGGCGCCGCGGACCTGGGCATCTGCCACGCCGGCGAAGGCACGCACGAGTTGCAGGCGCTGCCCTATCGGCAGGACAAGCTCGCGCTGGTCGTGCCGGCCGGCCATGCGCTGGCCAAGAAGGGGCCGGCCATCGACTTCGTGTCCACGCTGGATTTCGACCATGTCGGCCTGCACACCAACAGCTCGATCTACGTGGCCATGCACCAGGCGGCCACGCAAGCGGGCCGGGGCGTCAAGCTGCGCATCCACGTCACCGGGCTGGACGCCATGTGCCGCATGATCGAGAACGGCCTGGGCATCGGCGTGATGCCGCTGCGCGCCTTCGAACTCATGAAAGGCGGCATCGCCAGCCGGCTCAAGAGCATTGCACTGAACGACGCCTGGGCGACGCGGCAGATCCAGCTGGTGGCGCGCGACTTCTCCACCTTGCCGGTGGCGGCGCGCACCCTGGTGAGCCACCTGCGCGCCAACGCCGACGGGCCGCAGGCGCTGGCCGCCTGAGCCATCCGCCCGACGCCATCCAAACCAACAGACAAGCATTTCCCCACGAAAGACCCCCATGGCACGCACGCTCTACGACAAGATCTGGGACGAACACGTCGTCCATACCGAGGAAGACGGCACATCCGTTCTCTACATCGACCGCCACCTGGTGCACGAAGTGACCAGCCCGCAGGCCTTCGAGGGACTGCGCGAGGCCGGCCGCAAGCTGTGGCGCATCAGCTCGGTGGTGGCCACGGCCGACCACAACACGCCCACCACCGGCTGGGAGCGCGGCTACGATGGCATCGAGGACCCGATCAGCAAGGAACAGGTCACCACGCTGGACAGCAACATCAAGGAATTCGGCGCCGCTGCCTTCTTCCCGTTCCTGTCGAAGCGCCAGGGCATCGTGCACGTGATCGGCCCCGAGAGCGGCGCCACGCTGCCCGGCATGACCGTGGTCTGCGGCGACAGCCACACCAGCACCCATGGCGCCTTCGGCGCGCTGGCGCACGGCATCGGCACCAGCGAGGTGGAGCACGTCATGGCCACGCAGACGCTGCTGGCCAAGAAGGCCAAGAACATGCTCGTGAAGGTGGAAGGCAAGCTGCCCGCCGGCTGCACCGCCAAGGACATCGTGCTGGCCATCATCGGCAAGATCGGCACCGCCGGCGGCACGGGCTACACCATCGAATTCGCAGGCTCCGCCATTCGCGATCTCACCATGGAAGGCCGCATGACCGTGTGCAACATGGCCATCGAGGCCGGCGCGCGCGCCGGCATGGTGGCGGTGGACCAGAAGACCATCGACTACGTCAAGGGCCGTCCGCTGGCGCCCAGCGGCGTCGAGTGGGACCAGGCCGTGAGCTACTGGACCACGCTGCATTCCGACGCCGGCGCAAAGTTCGACACCGTGGTCGAGCTGGACGCCGCACAGATCAAGCCGCAGGTCACCTGGGGCACCTCGCCCGAGATGGTGCTGCCCATCGACGCGCGCGTGCCCGATCCGGACAAGGAAAAGGACGCCAACAAGCGCGGCGCCATCGAGCGCGCGCTGACCTACATGGGCCTGGAGCCCAACAAGGCGATGAACGACATCTTCGTGGACAAGGTGTTCATCGGCAGCTGCACCAACAGCCGCATCGAGGACATGCGCGAGGCCGCCGCCGTGGTGAAGAAGCTCGGCCAGAAGGTGGCGAAGAGCGTCAAGCTCGCCATGGTCGTGCCCGGTTCGGGCGTGGTGAAGGAACAGGCCGAGCGCGAAGGCCTGCACGAGATCTTCAAGGCCGCCGGCTTCGAGTGGCGCGAACCCGGCTGCTCGATGTGCCTGGCCATGAACGCCGACCGGCTGGAGCCGGGCGAGCGCTGCGCCTCCACCAGCAACCGCAACTTCGAAGGCCGCCAGGGCGCGGGCGGACGCACCCACCTGGTGAGCCCGGCCATGGCTGCTGCCGCCGCCATCAAGGGCCACTTCGTCGACGTGCGCACCATCGCCTAAGAAAGATCACCATGCAGAAATTTACCGTGCACCAGGGCCTCGTGGCCCCCATGGACCGCGAGAATGTCGACACCGACGCGATCATTCCCAAGCAGTTCCTCAAGTCGATCAAGAAGACGGGCTTCGGCCCCAACCTGTTCGACGAGTGGCGCTACCTCGACCACGGCGAGCCCGGCATGGACCCGGCCAGCCGCAAGCCCAACCCCGACTTCGTGCTGAACCAGCCGCGCTATGCGGGCGCTTCGGTGCTGCTGGCACGCAAGAACTTCGGCTGCGGCTCCTCGCGCGAGCATGCGCCCTGGGCGCTGGACCAGTATGGCTTTCGCGCCATCATTGCGCCGAGCTTTGCCGACATCTTCTTCAACAACAGCTTCAAGAACGGCCTGCTGCCCATCGTGCTGCCCGAAGCCACCGTCGCCCAGTTGTTCGACGAGGTGTTCGCCTTCCCCGGCTACAAGCTCACGGTCGACCTGGAGCGCCAGGTCATCGTGAAGGCCGACGGCCAGGAGATCGCCTTCGAGGTGCAGCCCTTCCGCAAGTACTGCCTGCTCAACGGCCTGGACGACATCGGCCTGACGCTGCGCCACAAGGACAAGATCGCCGCCTTCGAGGCCGAGCGCCTGGCAGCCAAGCCCTGGCTCGCGCACCAGATGATTTCCTGAAAAACCTTCTTCAAAGAAAACGACACCTCTTATGAAAATCGCAGTCCTTCCCGGTGATGGCATCGGCACCGAAATCGTCGAGCAGGCCGTGCGCGTGCTCAAGGCGCTGGACCTGAAGTTCGAGATGGAAGAAGCGCTGGTGGGCGGCGTCGCCTACGACGCGCACGGCCATCCGCTGCCCGAGTCCACCCTGAAGCTCGCCAAGGAAGCCGACGCCGTGCTGTTCGGCGCCGTGGGCGACTGGAAGTACGACAAGCTCGAGCGCCAGTTCCGCCCCGAGCAGGCCATCCTGGGCCTGCGCAAGAACCTGGGCCTGTTCGCCAACTTCCGCCCGGCCATCTGCTACGAGCAGCTCACGCACGCATCCAGCCTCAAGCCCGAGTTGGTGGCCGGCCTGGACATCCTCATCATCCGCGAGCTGACCGGCGACATCTACTTCGGCCAGCCGCGCGGCAAGCGCACCTCGCCGGACGGCAACTTCCCCGGCGCCGAGGAAGCCTTCGACACCATGCGCTACACGCGCCCCGAGATCGAGCGCATCGCCCGCGTCGCCTTCGAGGCGGCCCGCAAGCGCAGCAAGCGCGTGACCAGCGTGGACAAGGCCAACGTGCTGGAGACCTTCCAGTTCTGGAAGGACGTGGTCACCGAGGTGCACAAGGACTACCCCGACGTCGAGCTGGACCACATGTACGTGGACAACGCCGCCATGCAGCTGGTGAAGGCGCCCAAGAAGTTCGACGTGGTGGTCACCGGCAACATGTTCGGCGACATCCTCTCGGACGAGGCGGCCATGCTCACCGGCTCCATCGGCATGTTGCCCTCGGCCTCGCTCAACGCCAGCAAGCAGGGCCTGTACGAGCCCAGCCACGGCAGCGCGCCCGACATCGCCGGCAAGGGCGTGGCCAACCCGCTGGCCACCATCCTGTCGGCAGCGATGATGCTGCGCTACTCGCTCGAACAGGAAGAGGCGGCCCAGCGCATCGAGAACGCGGTCAAGAAGGTGCTGGCGCAGGGCCTGCGCACGCCCGACATCTACAGCGAAGGCACGACCAAGGTCGGCACGCGCGAGATGGGCGACGCGGTGCTCAAGGCGCTCGGCTGAGCGGCATTCGCCTGATCGACCTCAAACGGGCGGCCGCATGGCCGCCCTTTTTCATGGCCCTGACCCGTCCTACCAGTAGTTGACACCCTTTCATCGAAGAAAGGGCAAGGGTGATGGAATCGAGGGTCAAGCGAACGCAGAGGGACTACACACTGGCTTTTAAGCTGGGCGTGGTCGAGCAGGTA
>JAFECZ010000457.1 GCA_018241905.1 Pseudomonadota bacterium | reverse complement strand
GGAGCACCCCATGAACAAGGGATGTGTGCCGCAGTGCGCGTCGATAGCCTCGCTCACGAGCCGGTCGCAGCGCCAGTTGCCGCGGCGGCGCAACCCCCTTCACGAGAACAGAAAGACAGATCGATGAAATCAGCAAAGCGTTGGGCTATCCAGGGCGCCGTGGCGGCGCTCGTCGCCTCCCTGGCCGCATGCGGCGGCGGCGGTGGCGGCGGCACGAGCGCCGCCGCCGACAACGGCAGTCCCGCGAACACCGGCGGCAGTCCCCTGGGATCGAACGAGCAGCAGGCCAGCACGCAGATCGCCGGCACGGCTGCCGTCGGCGCGCCGCTGGTGGGTACCGTCACGGTGAAGGATTCGCAAGGCCGCACCCGCACAGCCGTCATCGGCGCCAACGGCAGCTATTCCATCGACGTGAGCGGCATGAGCGCACCCTTCGTGTTCCGCGCCGAAGGCACGGCCAACGGCGTGCGCGCCGTGGTTCACTCCATTGCCACACAGGCCGACATCAACGGCCGCATCAACGTCACGCAGCTGACGGACCTGGTGGTCTCCAACATCGCGGGCCAGCTGGCGCAGAACTACTTCGACAAGTTCGAGCAAAGCGGCAACCCGGGCCTGGCGAGCCCGGAGCCCATCGCTGCCGAGGTGGCCAAGCTCAAGGAAAAGCTGCTGCCCCTGCTCAGCGCGCTGGGCGTGGATGCCGCCATCGACCTGCTGCACAGCAGCTTCACGCCGATGTCCGACCCGATCGACAAGGCGCTGGACCTGATCCGCGTGAGCTACGACACCGACGCCAACACCGCGACCATCTCCAGCGTGGTCAACGCCATCACGGTGCAGGACGACCTGGCGGTCAAGGCTGGGGCCGAGACCAGCCCCCCCACCCTGAGCGACGCCAACGTGGCCGGCGCCGCGAGCGACGAGGCACTGGCGCGCCAGGCGCTGGCCGCATTCATCGGCAAGTTCGCCAATGGCCTGCCCGCCAGCGCCGACCTGCTGCCGCTGATGACCAGCGGCTTCCTGTGGGCCGACCAGGGCCGCAGCGCCGCCGCGGCCGAATTCGCGGGCAACGACGCACTGGTGGGCGCCTCGTTCACCGACATCGAGTTCCGCACCATCGACTACGCCAACCCCAACGGCGTGACGGCGCACCTGTCCTTCTCCGTCAAGTCGGCCAGCGGCGTGGAGCTGGGCCGCCTGGACAACTGGAAGGTGCGCAAGAGCCCCACCGACGGCATCTGGCGCCTGCACGGCGACCAGCGCTCGCTCAACCTGGAGTGGTTTGCCGTGACCTCGCAGCACCACAACCTGGCGGACAACAGCACCTGCGTGAAGACGGGGCTGGAGTTCAACATCCAGGACCCCAACACGGCCAACGACGGCGGTGTGATCTCGTACATCATCGTGCAAGGGCCGGGCCTGCCTTCGGGCGGCCTGCGCTACCTGCCGCCGCAGCTGGCGGGCGACCGCTGGATGATCGAGGGCAACGGCACCGAGACCTACCAGCTCGCCTCGACCTGCGCGAACACCGCCTCGGCCGGCCTGAGCGATGCGCAGATCGCCGCCATTCCCGACAACGCGGCCTATACGCTCACGCCCTACGACAGCACCAACACGATGGTGAAGTCCGCCAGCGCCCCCAACGACGGCATCTACCGCTTCAAGATCGAGCGCCGTCCGCTCACCATGGCGGAAGCGGGCGCCAGCGGCGTGTTCCCGGTGATCGACGCGGCGACGGTGGACGCATTTGCCGCCTTCGGCAGCGGCGGCGGCACCTTCGCCTTCAACGCGAGCAACCTGTATCCGCTGTCGCAGGCCTATGTGCAGATGCGGCGCACCGATGCAAGCGCCGCGCAGATCGACAGTCTCGAGCGCGCCCTGCTGCCCACCAGCGCCGGCGCCGTCTCGACCAGCATCAACTTCGGCGCCGACGCGAGCGTTGCCGGGCAGCAGATGTGGGTCGAGTCGCCCGACGCGAATCGCCGCAGCATCCAGACCTACTACGCGAAATAGTCGGGCGGCGCTATTCGGCGGCGCGGTAGACCACCCGGCCGCCGAACATGGTCCGGCGCGCACCAGGCCCAGGTCAAGCCCTAGTGGCTGCCCCCGGTGCGCCGCCACCCGCCGGTGCCGGAGGGGCCGTAGCCGTGGCCCGCCCAGGCGCCATGTCCGCCGTAGTAGGGATGGCCTCCATAGTAGGCATGGTGGCCCCAGCAGCAGCCGTACCCATGCCCGTAGCCGAGATAGATGGACGACGAAAGGTAAGGATAGGGATAGCCGTACGGGTAACCGTAGGCGTATGGATACGGGTAGGCATAGGGATAGCCATAGCCGGCGGGGTAGTAGCCGTCGTACGGAACCGCCACGCAGCCGGCAAGCGGCAGCAGGCCGGCCACCAGCAGGCCGGCCAGGGACAGGGCGGTGGCAGGAAGACGCAGGCCTTTCATGGCGGACCTCCATCGACGTGCGGCGGCATCGGACGAGCCGCCAGGCGCATGGTGACAGGCCGCGCACGACGCGCGGGCGTCGGGGTCTTTCGCCGGGGTTGCGAGCCCTCCTGCCAATGAAAAAGGGGCGCTCGAAGGCGCCCCTTTCCTACTTTTCAGCCAGGCATCAGGTCCCGGCTTTCTGCGCCATCGCCATGTAGTCCACGCTCAGCTGCGAGAGCGTACGCACGCCCACCAGCAGGCTGGCCTCGTCCACGAAGAAGCGCGGCGAGTGGTTGGGTTCGGCCTTGCTGGCATCCTTGCCCACGGGCGTGGCGCCGATCATCACGAACAGGCCCGGCGCCTTCTGCGCGAAGAAGGAGAAGTCCTCGCCGCCCGTGCCCTTGGCAATCACCATGGCCTTGGCGCCCGGCACGCGCTCCAGGCTGGGCGTCATCTGCGCGGTGAGCTTGGCGTCATTGATGGTGGGCGCGTAGCCGTCGGCCTCGAAGTGCACATGGGCCTCGCCGCCGCCGCTTTGCGCGATGTGCTCGGCCGTCTCGCCCATGCGCTTGATGTAGAACTTGCGCATCTCGTCGTCGTAGGTGCGCAGGGTGCCGCTCATCTCGGCGTTGTCCGGAATGATGTTGTAGCGGGTGCCGGCCTGGAAGGTGCCCACGCTCAGCACCGAAGGCTCCTTGGTCACGTTGACCTGGCGGCTGGCAATGGTCTGGAAGCCCAGCACGATCTGCGAACCCAGCACGATCGGGTCCACGCCCGACCAGGGCTGCGAGCCGTGCGTCTGGCGGCCCTTGACGCTGACCTTGAAGGTGTCGGAACTGGCGGTGATGGGGCCGGCCTTGTAGCCGATCTCGCCGGTGTTCAGGCCCGAGACCAGGTGCAGGCCGAACACGACGTCGGGCTTGGGTCCTTCGAAGGCGCCTTCGGCCAGCATGCGGCGCGCGCCGCCGATCTCGGCGTTGGGCAGCTTCTCTTCGGCGGGCTGGAACAGCAGCTTGACGGTGCCGGGCAACTGGTCCTTCATGCCGGCCAGCACCTCGGCCACGCCCATCAGGATGGCAACGTGGCCGTCATGGCCGCAGGCGTGCATCACGTCCACTTCCTTGCCGGCCCAGGTGGCGCGGGCCTTGGAGGCAAAGGGCAGGTCCACCTGCTCCTTCACCGGCAGCGCGTCCATGTCGGCGCGCAGCGCCACCACGGGGCCCGGCTTGCCGCCCTTGAGGGTGGCCACCACGCCCGTGACGGCCACGCCTTCGCGCACCTCGTAGCCCAGCGACTTCAGGTGCGCGGCCACCAGCGCGGCGGTGCGCTTTTCCTGGTTGCCCAGCTCGGGGTGCTGGTGGATGTCGTGCCGCCAGGCGATCACCTTCTGCTCCACCGCCTTGGTGCGCTCGGCCATCTGCGCGTACAGCGGGGCCGCCAGGGCCGGGGCGGCCGCGGGGGCGGCGGCAGGAGAAGCCGGCGCCTGCGCCTGGGCATGGGCGCCCATCGCGCAGACGGCAAGAACGACGGGAAGGAAGGCGCTGGGGCGCAGGAATTCGCGGCGTGACATCGGTGAAATCCGTGAAGAGGAGTTGAAGAAAGGAGGTTCGAGACCCGGCAAGCTTATGCAGGGCAGCGATTACCATCCAATCAAATTTTGATTTCGCGATAACAGCGGCTTATTGATGAGGGCAAACCCTGATACCTCTTCCCCGGCGCCCCGCCTCGTGCTGCACGAGCGCCTGCTGGCGCGTCTGCGCCTGCGCCACCTGCGGCTGGTGGATGCCCTGTCCACCCATTCCAACCTGCGGCGCGCGGCCGAGGCCACGCACATGAGCCAGCCCGCGGCCACGCAGATGCTGCGCGAGCTGGAAGACCTGCTGGACG
>JAFECZ010000456.1 GCA_018241905.1 Pseudomonadota bacterium | reverse complement strand
CAGGGGCGAGCGGCCCCTCTTCGACCTGTTCAACGTGGACGAGGAAATCGCGCGCGCGCTCGGCCGGCGTGTCGACCTGAAATCCGGCGGCTACCTGGTGGTGGACCAGACCGAGGCACTCACCACCATCGACGTGAACACCGGCGGCTACGTGGGCGCGCGCAACTTCGACGACACGGTGTTCAAGACCAACCTGGAGGCCACCCAGGCCATTGCCCGGCAGCTGCGTCTGCGCAACCTGGGGGGCATCGTCATCGTCGACTTCATCGACATGTCGCGCGACGACCACCGCGAGCAGGTGCTGGCGGAGTTTCGCAAGCAGCTGGGCCGCGACCGGGTGAAGACCACTGCCGGGGGCTTCTCGCAGCTGGGCCTGGTGGAGATGACGCGCAAGCGCACCCGCGAATCGCTGGCCCACATGCTGTGCGAACCCTGCCTGGCCTGCAGCGGCCAGGGCATCGTGAAGACGGCGCGCACCGTGGCCTACGACGTGCTGCGCGAGATATTGCGCGAGGCGCGCCAGTTCACGCCGCGCGAGTTCCGCATCGTGTCTTCGCCGCAGGTGATCGAGCTGTTCCTCGACGAGGAGAGCCAGCACCTGGCCGGCCTGTCGGACTTCATCGGCAAACCCATTTCCCTGCAGGCCGAACCGGCCATGGGGCAGGGGCAGTACGACATCGTGCTGCTGTAGCGGCCGCCCCCGCGGCCCCGGGCGGCTACAAGACTGCTTCGCGTCCCGATTCGGCGGTGCGCATCGCCAGCGTCTGCAGGCGGGCGTACAGGCCGTCCAGCGCCATCAGCTGCGCGTGGTTGCCCTGTTCGGCAATGTGGCCGTGGTCCATCACCACGATGCGGTCCGCATGCTGGATGGTCGAGAGGCGGTGCGCCACGATCAGCGTGGTGCGGCCCTGCATCAGGCGCTGCAGGGCTTCCTGCACCAGGCGCTCGGATTCGGTGTCCAGCGCCGATGTGGCCTCGTCCAGCAGCAGCACGGGCGCATCCTTGTACAGGGCGCGGGCAATGGCCAGGCGTTGGCGCTGGCCGCCCGACAGCTGCGTGGCGTTGTGGCCCAGCACGGTGTCGATGCCTTCGGGCAGGCCCCGAACGTGCGCGGCCAGGTTGGCGGCCTCCACGCATTGCTGCACCCGTTCGCGGTCGATCTGCGCGCCCAGGGCCACGTTGGCCGCCAGGGTGTCGTTGAGCATGACCACGTCCTGGCTGACCATGGCGAACTGCGAGCGAAGGCTGGCGAGCTTCCAGTCGGCAATGTCGTGCCCGTCGAGCAGCACCTGGCCGCTGCCGGGCAGCACGAAGCGCGGCAGCAGGTTGATGAGCGTGGTCTTGCCCGATCCCGAGGGGCCGACCAGCGCCACCACTTCGCCCGGTGCGATGAGAAGGTTGACGCCGTCCAGCGCCCGCGCTTCGTCTTCGCCGCGGTAGTTGACCCGCACGTTGCGCAGCTCGATGCGGCCCTGGGCGTGCGAGGCTTCGTAGCCGCCTTGCTTCTCGGGCGGCACCGCCTCGACCATCTCGAGCCCGCGCTCCAGCGCCGCCAGGCCGCGCGTGATGGGGTTGGCCATGTCGGAAAGCCGCCGGATCGGGGCGATGAGCATCGCCATGGCCGCGATGTAGGCCACGAAGCCGCCCACCGTCAGTCCCTGGCCGCCGCTTTGCCACAGGGCGATCATCACCACCACCGACAACGCCACCGAGGCCAGCAGTTGCGTGATGGGCGTCATGGCGGCCGCGGCAATGGTCGACTTCACGGCCAGGCGGGTGAGCAGGTGGCTGAGCCTCTCGAAGCGATCGCGCTGGGCCGATTCGGCGCCGTGCAGCCGCACCACGCGGTGCGCCAGCACGTTTTCTTCGACCACGTAGGCCAGCTCGTCGGTGGTCTTCTGGCCCAGCTGGGTGAGGTGGTACAGCCGCTTGGAGAACACCTTCATGACCCAGGCCACGCCCGGCACCATGAGCCCGACGATGAGCGTGAGCTTCCAATTCAGGTAGACGAGGTAGACCAGCAGCGCCACCAGCGTGAAGCCGTCGCGCGACAGCCCCAGCATGGCCTGCACCAGCAGCATCGAGCCGGTCTGGATCTCGTAGACCACCGTGTTCGAAAGCGAGCTGGCCGACTGCTTGGAGAACATGGCCAGCTCGGCGTCCATCACCCGAGCGAAAAGCACGCGGCGCAGCCGGTGCATGCCCTCGTTGGCAATGCGCGCTAGCGCGTACTGGGAAACGAACTGCGCCATGCCGCGCACAGCGAAAAGCGAGATGGCTGCCGCCGGCACCATCCACAGCTCGATGCCGCCGGAGAAGCCGTGGTCCAGCAGCGGCTTGACCAGCGCCGGCATCAGCGGCTCGGTCAGCGCGGCGATCAGGGCGGCAGCGACGCCCACGCTCCACCAGCGGCGCGAACTGCCGAACCAGGTGATCAGTCGGGCCAGGCGGCGGGAGAGGGTGGGGGGAGTGCGCTCGGCGGTGCCGTCGGCGGGGGAAGGCTGCATGGCGGCGGATTCTACGGGGCGCCACGGGCAGGCCTTTCTGTAGGACCGCGCCGCAAGGTACACGTTTTGTGACGTGTACTTTGAAGCAATGTGTACCATTGAGGCCCGTCTGCGGGGTGAAACTTTCCGTCCGCAAATCCCTCCGAACTGCATGATCAAGCCGTTGAACGCGACTTACGCAACTCCTTCTTCATCGTTCTTCACTCGCCGCGCCGTTGTTGCGGCACTCGCAAGCTCCTCTGCCATTCCTGCACTGGCCCAGTTCCGGGTCGAGGTGTCGGGTGTCGGCCTGACGCAGCTGCCGATCGCCCTCGCGCCTTTTCGCGGCCAGGATGCCTCGCCGCAAAAGATCTCGGCCATCGTCCAGGCCGACCTGGAGCGAAGCGGCCAGTTCCGCGGCGTCGACGCCTCGGGCGACCAGCTCGACGAAAACTCGCGCCCCGACCTGAACCTGTGGCGCCAGCGCACTGCCGATTCGCTGGTGGCCGGCAGCGTCACCCGCCAGGGCGACGGCCGCTTCCTGGTGCAGTTCCGCCTGTGGGACGTGGTCAAGGGCCAGGACCTGGGCGGCCAGAGCTACACCGTGCCGCAGGCCGACCTGCGGCTGGCCTCGCACCGCATCGCCGACTACGTGTACGAGAAGCTCACCGGCGAGCGCGGCATCTTCTCCACCCGCATCTGCTATGTGACCAAGGCAGGCTCGCGCTTCTCGCTGTGGGTGGCCGATGCCGACGGCGAGAACGCGCAGGCGGCCCTGAACAGCCCCGAGCCCATCATCTCGCCCACCTGGTCGGCCAATGGCACGCAGCTGGCCTACGTGTCCTTCGAGTCGCGCAAGCCGGTGGTGTACGTGCACAACGTCTCCAGCGGCCAGCGCCGCCTGGTCGCCAACTTCAAGGGCAACAACAGCGCCCCGGCCTGGTCGCCCGACGGCGGCACGCTGGCCGTGACCCTCAGCCGCGACGGCGGCTCGCAGATCTACACCATACCGGCCGGCGGCGGCGAGCCCAAGCGCCTCACGCAGAGCGCCAGCATCGATACCGAGCCCACCTACTCGGCCGACGGACGCACCATCTACTTCACCAGCGACCGGGGCGGTTCGCCGCAGATCTACAAGATGAGCGCCAGCGGCGGCAGCCCGTCGCGCGTCACCTTCACCGGCAGCTACAACATTTCCCCGAGCATCAGCCCCGACGGGCGCTGGCTGGCCTATGTCTCGCGCGTGGGCGGGGCATTCAAGCTGTACGTCATGGACCTGTCCAGCGGCACGGCCAATGCCATCACCGACACCTCGGCGGACGAAAAGCCCAGTTTCGCGCCCAACAGCAAGCTGATCGTCTACTCGACGCAACTGCAGGGCCGCGTGGCGCTGATGACCACGACACTGGACGGAAAAATAAAAGCTAGGCTGGCGGGGCAGGCGGGAGACATTCGCGAACCGGACTGGGGTCCGTTTCAAAAGCAATAACTGAATAGAGGAGTTCGATATGTTGAAGTTGAAAAGTGCGATTTGTTCGCTGGCTGTGCTTGCGCTGGTAGCGGGCTGCTCCAGCACCAAGCTCGATGATTCCGCCGCCAATGCAGGCGCCGGTGGCGCAGGGGCCGGTGGCTCGGCCAGCGGCGTCGCCCCGGTCACCATCGACCCGAACGCGCAGACCGCGGCCGGCCCGGTGGGCGTGGCTCGCATCGTGTACTTCGACTACGACAGCTATACGATCAAGCCCGAGTTCCAGTCGCTGATCGACGGCCATGCGCGCTTCCTCAAGGCCAACGCGCAGCGCCACATCTCCATCGAAGGCCACACCGACGAGCGCGGC
>JAFECZ010000455.1 GCA_018241905.1 Pseudomonadota bacterium | reverse complement strand
AGCAGGTGCGCCCCCAGCACGCGCAGCGCCGCATCGCGCGCCACGCGCTTGGCGCCGCTGGCGTGAAACACCTCGCCATTGCGCCGCGCCCTGGCCTGCACCCGGGCATTGCGCTGCCAGCGCGCCGCGGCATAGCGGCCGAAGGCGGCCGGCAGGCCGTCCGCATCGCAATTGCCCACCCGCTCGGCCAGCGCCACCGCGTCCTCGATCGCCATGCCGGCGCCCTGCGCCAGGTACGGAAGCATGGGGTGGGCCGAATCTCCCAGCAGCGCCACGCGGCCACGCACCATTTCGTGCGGGCCCGCCAGCGGCGGCCTGTCGTTGAGCTGCCAGGCACGCCAGTGCGGCATGGCGTCGATCAGCGCGGACACGCCCTCGCAGCGGTGGCCGATGGCCGCCAGCAGTGCCGCCATGTCCGCCTGCTGGTCCCAGTCGGCGGGATCGTGCTTTCTCGCGCCGGCGCCCCCGGGCGGGACCTCTGCCAGGATCACCAAGTTGAGCCAGGCGCCGCCGCGCACCGGATAGGCGACGGCATGCAGTCGCTCGCCCAGCCAGACCTGCACCTCGGTGCTGCGCAGCGCAGCCGGCAGCGCCTCCATGCGCGCCAGTGCGCGCCAGGCGGTGTGGCCCGTGGCCCGCGGCGAGGTGGCCTCTTCGACCACGCGCGTCCGCACCAGGCTCCACAGCCCATCGGCGCCCACCAAGCCATCGCCCTCCCACGCACGCAGGTTGCCGCTGCCCAGGCACACGGTGTCGCCGCGCGCCGCCACCTGGGTGATGGGAGAGCCGGTACTCAATTCCACCTGGGGCGCCAGGGCACGCGCCGCGTCGAGCAGCACCGAATGCAGGTCGGCGCGATGCATGCACAGGTAGGGGCCGCCGTACTTGCGCTCGATGCTGTCGGCCAGCGGCATGCGCGCCAGCAGGGTGCCATCTTGCGCGTCGCGCACCGCCACCGACGTGGGGCGCGCAGCCAGCTGGCGGGCCGCTTCGAGCAGGCCCAGTGTCTTCAGGCGACGGGTGACGTTGGGCCCGAGCTGGATGCCTGCGCCGACTTCGGCAAACGCACTGGCCTGCTCCAGCAGTTCCACGCTCTGGCCGCCGCGCGCCAGCGCAACGGCAGCCGCCAGGCCGCCGATTCCGCCACCGGCAATGAGAATGCGCGCCGGCATGGACTCAGCGCAGGCGGGTGAGCGGAACCTCGGTGGGCCCTTGCTGGGCCTTTGATTTGTCGCCGCCGCCGCTCGCGCAGGTTGGCGAGCAGCTGTCGCAGGCGCCGCAGCCCAACGATTTGGCCAGCGACGCGGCCAGTTTCTCGGCACCCTCTTCGTTCACCAGGCCGGCGCGCTGCCCGCCCGCGGCCAGCCTGGCAGCAAGGGCTCGGCGCCAGGATGCGGGAATCCAGCGCCAGGCCAGGTACAGCACGGCAAAAGCAACGATGAGAGCGACGATGAGTTCTTGCATGGCCATCTATTCACACCTCCCTAGCCAGCCCCCAAGGCCAGCGCCACGTGATAGGTGATGAAGCACGCAATATAGGCCAGGCCGAACAGGTAGGCCGCCATGATCCACACATAACGCCACGAGTTGGTTTCGCGCTTGACCGCCGCCAACGTGGAAACGCACTGCGGCGCGAACACGTACCAGACCAGCAGCGACAGCGCCGTGGCCAGCGACCAGCTGCCGGCAATCAAGGGCTCCAGCGCGCCGGCCATGTCGTCGCCGGTGGCCGACAGCGCATACACCGTGCCCAGCGCACTCACCGCCACCTCGCGCGCGGCCATGCCGGGCACCAGCGCAATCGAGATCTGCCAGTTGAAGCCGATGGGCGAGAAGATGTGCTCCAGGCCGCGGCCGATCATGCCCGCCAGGCTGTACTGGATGGCCGGTCCGGTCGCGCCCTCGGGCGGCGACGGGAAGGTCGACAGGAACCACAGCACGATGGTCAGCGTGAGGATGATGGTGCCCACGCGGCGCAGGAAGATCCACGCGCGCTCGTACAGGCCCAGCAGCAGGTTGCGCGGGTTGGGCCAGCGGTAGGCGGGCAGCTCCATCATCAGCGGCGAATGCGCGGTGCCGCTGCGAAAGCGCTTCATCACCCAGGCCACGGCCATGGCCGAGACGATGCCGAACACGTACAGGGCGAACAGCACCAGCCCTTGCAGGTTGAAGATGCCGCCCACCTCGCGCGCCGGGATGAAGGCCGCGATGAGCAGCGCATACACCGGCAGCCGCGCCGAGCAGGTCATGAGCGGCGCGATCATGATGGTGGTGATGCGGTCGCGCCAGTTGCTGATGGTGCGCGTGGCCATCACGCCCGGAATGGCGCAGGCAAAGCTCGACAAGAGCGGAATGAAGGAGCGGCCAGACAAGCCCACCGTGCCCATCACCCGGTCGAGCAGGAAGGCCGCGCGCGGCAGGTAGCCCGAGTCTTCCAGCGCCAGGATGAACAGGAACAGGATCAGGATCTGCGGCAGGAACACGACCACGCCGCCCGCACCGGCGATGATGCCGTCCACGATCAGGCTCTGCAGCATGCCGCCGGGCAACACCGCCTTGACCAGCTCGCCCAGCGCTGCGGTGCCTTCCTCGATCCAGCCCTTGGGCACTTCGGCCCAGCTGAACACCGCCTGGAACATCAGGAACAGCGCCACGCCCAGCACCAGCATGCCCCACACGGGATGCAGCACCACGCGGTCGATCTTGTCGCTGGCAGCCAGGCTGCCGGCGGGCTCGGTCACGGCTACAGAGAGAATGCGGCGCACCTCGCGCTGGGTGGCCAGCACGTCTTCGAAGGCGGGCGCCGTCCAATTGGCGGGCTTGGCCGGCTGCACGGGCACCTCGATGGCGGCCACCAGTTCCTTGGCGCCGTCGATGCTGACGCCTACGGTCTCGACCACGGGAACGCCCAGCTCCTGCGACAGCTTCCCGGTGTCGACCTTGATGCCCTGGCGGCGGGCCATGTCGCTCATGTTCAGGGCCACCACCATGGGCAGGCCCAGGCTGCGCGCCTCCAGCACCAGGCGCAGGTTCAGGCGCAGGTTGGTGGCGTCGGTGACGCACACGAGCAGGTCGGGAATGTCTTGGCTGCGCCGGCCGGTGACCACGTCGCGCGTCACGGCTTCGTCGGCGCTCAGCGCGTTCAGGCTGTAGGCGCCCGGCAGGTCCAGCACGAACACGCGCCGGCCCGATGGCGTGCGCAAGGTGCCCTCCTTGCGCTCGACGGTGACGCCGGCGTAGTTGGCCACCTTCTGGCGGCTGCCGGTCAGCTGGTTGAACAGGGCCGTCTTGCCGCAGTTGGGATTGCCCAGCAGGGCGATGCGCCCGGGCTGCTGGAGTGCGATTGCTTCAGCCATGGCTCGATGCTCCCGGCACGACGCGAATGAGCGCGGCCTCGTGGCGGCGCAGCGCGAAGGTGGTGTGGCCCAGGCGCACCGCCAGCGGCTCGCGGCCGGGCACGCCGGTGGCGACCACGCGCACGGCCTCGCCCGGCACGAAGCCGATCTCGGTCAGCCGCAATGCCAGTTCCCGTTCTTCCGCGCCATCGGGCCGCTGTACGTCCAGCACCGTGGCCCACTGGTGGGTGGGGAGTTGGTCGAGGCTCATTGCGGCCGCCGCTACGCCATTCAATGTCGTCACCCGGGAAGGTCCTTGGTTCTCAAAAATGAGAATTATTCTCGAAAACTCGTCCTTCGGGGGTGGATGACCCCAAACAGCCTAGTGGTCGTGTCGAATTTGCCGTCCTGCGTCGCATGGGCGGCGCGCCCCGCCCCCCGACAAAGTCGAGGATGAGGCGAGCCTGTCCCGCGCCGAGGAACTGGCTTTGCCAATCCTCGGCGGGTCTGCCCTTGCGGGGATGGGGTTACACCCGGCGACGCAAGTAAAGCCCGGGGGATTTCATGCCGCCAAGAGCTGGCGCAGCACGAAAGGCAGGATGCCGCCGTGCTGGTAGTAGTCGACCTCGATCGGCGTGTCGATGCGCAGGCGCACCGTCACTTCCTGGCGGCTGCCGTCGCCGCGGCGGATGACCAGCTTGACGTCCATCTGCGGCTTGAGTTCGCCGCCAACCACCACGTCGATCATTTCTTCGCCCGCAAGGCCCAGCGACTGCCACGAATCGGTGCCCAGGAACTGCAGCGGCAGCACGCCCATGCCCACCAGGTTGGCCCGGTGGATGCGCTCGAAGCTGCGCGCCACCACGGCCTTGATGCCCAGCAACTGCGTGCCCTTGGCCGCCCAGTCGCGCGACGAGCCGGTGCCGTATTCCTCGCCGCCGAAGATCACCGTGGGCACGCCCGCAGCCATGTATTTCTGCGCCGCGTCGTAG
>JAFECZ010000454.1 GCA_018241905.1 Pseudomonadota bacterium | reverse complement strand
ACTCGAACTTGCTGCGGCGCCAGTAAAGGCTCACGGCCACGTCGTGGAACCACTGCTTGACGGCCAGGCGCACGCCGCGGTCGTTGTACATGAACTGGCCTGCGGTGGCTTCGAAATATGTTTGCGTGGGCCGCCACGCATACCGGTAGCTGCCCAGCAGCATGCGCGACTCCTGGGGCAGTACCTGGTCGTACGCGGTCTGGCGCGAGAAGCGGCCGCCTTCCAGCGCCAGGCGGTTGTCGCCCGCGCCGGGCTCCCAGCGCAGTTCGCCGTAGGCGCCGTCGTAGTTGCTGTCGAAGCGGCCCACCGCCACGTGTGCCGTGAGCGCGTTGGCGCCCCAGCGGGCCGCCGTGCCGGCATCGGAGAAAAGTCGATCCACCGGCAGGCGCACGACCTGGTGCATCAAGGCGCGGTCGGTCGCGTCCTGAATGCGAGCCGCCCCGAAGACGGCGCCATTGCGATAGTCGTCCGACTCGGCCAGCGGCGAGACATGGCTCACCTCCGCATACGCGCCTTGCCACAGCGGCTGCTGCACCGTGGCGCGAATGCCCAGCGAATAGTCGAACACGCCGTACTCGGTGGCCAGCGCGCTGCGCAGCACGGGCTGCAGCATGAGGCGCGCCGTGTGCCAGCTCGGCGCGGCGCCCTCCACCACCCAGGCTGCCGACGCCACGGTTGCGTCCACCGCGCTGCTGCCTGGCGCGAACAGGCGAGCCGCGGTGCATGACGGGGTTTCGCGAGCAATCCACTGGGCCAGGCAATCGGTGCGGCCGGTGGCGCCCACGATGGCAATCTGCCGCTGCGTGAGGACCAGGCGATAGTCCACCTGTGCCGGCGCCAGCTCGCGCGCCACCACGCCCAGCGCCACGCCCAGGCCATCGGCCGAATTGACGTTGTAGGTGGCGTTGTTGATTCGAATCGCGACGGCGCCATCGGACAGGCGCCCCACGAAGACGTCTTCGAAGCCCTTGGCCGTCAGCGCGTTGGCCAACTTGCGAAGGCGCGCGTCGTCCACACGTTCGCCGCGTTGCGGCTGCGTCGCCTCTGCGCTTGCAAGCGCAGAGGTGTCGACGGGCACCTGCGAAGTCGGCAGGCCGCGCGAGGAAAACTCACGCCCGTTGGGTACCGGCGCAGGCGGCGGTGGCGGCGCAACCAGCGCACCGGGCGCTGCAACCGGTGCAGGCGCCGAACGCACCGGCGTCGGTACCTTGTACAGCGGCACCGTCAAGCCGATGCCGAACCAGTTGCGCGCGGTGCGATCGTCGCCATGCACGCGGAAGTTGGCGCCGATGTGCGCAGCCCAGCCTTCGGGCAACCAGGTGCCTGGCGCGTAGACGCGCGCCGCAGCCCAGGCGCCGCCGTCCACGTATTCGAGCGAGCCTTGCAGCCAGGGCACCGGACGATAGGCTGCGCTCGCGAACGCGCCGTCGAGCGGCGATGCGGGGCCGTTCACCTTGGCGTTGCTGCGCTGCGCATAGCCGGCGTTCAGATCGAATTCGCCCAGTGCACGCGCTGCGCTGCTGTAGCTCAGCACGCCGTAGGCCGAACGGAAATTGGTTGCAGCGCCACCCACATCGGTGGCACCTGCGGCAACGCGCCACCGGCCGGCAGGGTCGAGCGCAATGCCGGCCTTGAAATTGAACGACAGGTCCCGGATGCCGCAGGGCTCGGCGTAGCAGTTCACGCCCATGGTGTTCGCGGCCACGCGGCCCGACACCTCCAGGTTGGGCAGCAGGCCGAAGCCCACCACCATGTTGCTCCCCTGGGTGCCATAGCGGCTGTGCACCGATGCGCCCACCACGTCGTTGTCGTAGGCCACGCCCATCGTGCCCCAGCGCAACAGTTGCGCAGTGGGCGTTACCGCCAGGCCGCTGTAGCCGGGTGCAGACAGCACCGGCGACGACTGCGCCAGCGCCGGCTGTGCGGCCATCGCCAGCAGCGCAACGCCTGCGCCAAATTCAAGAACCCGGATCGAACCCACGAGACAGAAACCAACCGAAGAAGCGCGTGTTACAAAAGGCGAGCCCCATCAAGCCCAAAGGGCAGTCCGTAGACTGCCCTTCGGCAAGAAGCCCGCAGAAGGAGCCAGGTGGGTTTAGCTGTTGCCCGAACCGCCGGTCGCGCCGGTGGCGCTGCTGCCGGGCAGCGGCAGTGCGTCGCCTGCCGTCTTGGTCGCGCTCAGTACCGACGGCCTGACGGCGCCGCCGGGGCCCTGCAGAACGCTGGCAGAGTTGTCCAGCACCTTGTCCAGGTCGGAGCCGAAGGAGAAGGTGGTGGCGTCGAAGGGCGCAGCGCGCGCCGGGGCGATGATGGCCTCGGCTTCGGCCTCGGTCTTGCCGCCGGCAATGAGCTGGGCCTTGACGACGCTCAGCACGGTGGCACGGTAGGTGTCTGCCGAGGCGGACACGTTCTTCGCGAAGGTGGGATCGTTGCGCACCTGCTCCAGGAACTGGGCCGTGGTGAGCGAAACGTCGCCGCCGGCGGCAGCCGCGAGAATGACCTCGGCCAGCATGTCCGTCATGGGCGTGAAGTTGGCAACCGTACCCGACAGCAGCACGCCGCGGTAGGTCAGGCCGTCCTTGGTGGCCGTACCGATGCACGGGTAGGCAACCTGACCCTGCGCCGAGTAGGCGCCGTTGAGGCCCGTCGAGCCGCTGATCACGCCGCGGTTGGCGCAGAGCATGTCGACGCTGGCGCCAGCCAGCATGGCCCCCTTGGCCGCGGTGCCGGTCACCGTGGTGCCCTGGCCCGCGCCGGTGCTGCCCCCGTCGCCACCGCCGCCGCATGCGACGAGCGTGGCCAGTGCGGCTGCACCGATGAAAAATTTGACCCCATCCAGTTTCGCGAAAGCTTGCATTTTTGATTTATTCAAGTTGGAAAGAACTGTCCAGTTGCCGATGGCCGAATGCAAAACGTCGCTCCATGAGCGACGTTTTCTATGGGCCCGGACTCTCCTCTCCCCGATGAAGCCTGGACATCGCACTCGGTATCGTCACTAACAGTTTAACAACAATTAACCGAAGCTTAATTTTCTGACCGACTTGAAGCTCTCGCGTTTGCAGCAATTGCCGGCAAATGAATGGCAATTGGCAACTTTTATTCCAGATGGAGTATTTTGGTATGCACCAAAGTGGTGAATAATTACCAGAACGTGTTGCAAATATGCAGACATTTGTGTCAACAGGGCGGGCGACAAGCCCGCCCCGGATCATCGCGGCACGGACGAAGTCTGCCTGGCGGCCTGCCGTAGCTGCTCGCTGAAACCCGGCGCCGTTGCCCGCGTTTTCTTGGGCTGGGTCTTGCCGGCATCGCCCGGCTGGCCGTCGCCGGTGTGCCGTTGGCCAGTGGCGGGCGCATCCAACCCCGGCCGCTGCGCCTCGCCCTTGGTCAAGCCGTCGCTCGTGAGCGAGAACAGCGACGGATCGGGCAGCAGCCCGTCGGCACTGAGCGACACCCGGCCATGCCGGCCCGTGAGGCGCGCCAGCTCCAGCTGCTGTGCCAACTGGTTCTCCCGCACCACCTGGCCGACGAATTCTCCGGCGACCTGCCCAAGGCCTGCGCCGAGCGAAGGCGGGGCGAGCAGGCCGCGGTCGAGCACCTGGTCGAGCCGGGTGCCGTCGGACGAGGCCCGCTCCAGCCTGTCGATGAAGGCGCTCTGGCGCACCACCGGCTGGACGAAGATGCCGGGCTCGTAGCCCAACTCGTGCCCGTGCGGCTGCAGATGCTCGAACAGGCGCTGGAAGTACAGCGGATCGCCGTTGTCGATGCGCGGTGCCGAGATGTCCAGCGAAATGGTCAGCTGCGCCAGGTCGGTTGCCCCGGCCTTGTCGGAGACGGTGTAGGTGAACAAGTCCTGCAGCACCCGGCCCATGCCCGCGGCCGCCAGCACCTCGGGGTTGCTCATGTCGATGCTGTAGGTGTAGCTGCCGTCGGCATGGATGACCAGGGTGCCGTAGCGGCCGGCCAGCGCCTGCCCCATTTGGCCGGCGGTGCCGCTGCCACCTTCGGCGCCGGTGCGGATGGCCGAGACATGCAGCGCGTCGCCGCCGTCCACGTCGGAATCGTTGGGCAGCACGTTGCCGCCGGCTTGCGGTGCCACGACCTGGTCGGTGGCGACGTTGCTGTCGTCGCGCGCCACCGGGTTGTCGTTGGCGCCGCGCACCACGATGACCAGGTTGGCGCGCGAGGTGGCGCCCTCGGTGTCGCGCATCAGGTAGCTGAAGCTCTCGGTGAGGGTCTCGCCGCTGGTGCGCAGGGCCTGCACCGCCGCGTTGTTGTTGTCCACCACGTAGCGCCAGCTGCCATCGGCACTGATGACGCCCGCGCCAT
>JAFECZ010000453.1 GCA_018241905.1 Pseudomonadota bacterium | reverse complement strand
GTGCGCCTTGCCGAATCGGTCGCGTCCAGCAGCAAGACCTCCGGTCGTCCCTGGTTTCTCAATGCCTGGGTGGCCAAAGCTGTCCGCCACGACTCTTTCCTGGCGGTGTGGTGCAACACCATGAGGGCACCCGGCGCCTTGTCAGGAATGCCCCATTCGAGGCTGACCCTCTGGCGTAGGTCACGCCGATGTGCCAGGCGTTCGACCTTGGCGAGGGTGCGTTCCAGCGGGTTGGACGTCGTCGTAGTCCAGTCTCGTTTGGCAAGGTCGAAGACAAATGTCGGAACGAGTTCCGCTAGGGAAGGATTCGGTGCTTCAGGCGTGTGCTGAGTCAGGTCGTTCAATGCCCACAAGGCAGCAAGGAACGCTGGCGATGACGTGCATGACTCCGGCTCGAGAGCACCGTTCGCTCGCTGCACCCACAGCGTCCGATAGAGGGCACTTAGCGCCTCGCGGTTGGCGAGCACACTATGGAGCGGCGCGCGGCAGGCGTGCGTGCCCGGATAGAGCAACGTGCGGATGCCCCGTAGGTCTTTGGCGAATACGCGCTCGATGTTTGCCAGCGCATGCAGTACAGGCAGCGCCGTTACCTTCGCCGGCCAGACAAGGCAGAGCGTCACGCCGCCTTGGTCGGCCGCTGCGAGTAGGGTGCTCACCACCTCCTTGGTCCAAGGTTGCGCGGCAACAGTTTCGTTAGCCGTGCGAGATTGGTACGTCAAGCGAGCGTTTCCCGCACGAACCTGGGCCCACGCCCGTTTCGAACGCAACGGGGATACCGGCGGCGGGGCGGGCGGCGAGGGCACTACGCGGGGCTTGGCCGACGATGGCTTCCCTACCACGGGCTTCGCGGCGTACTTGCGGACCCGTTCGGCTTGCTTCTCGCGCGCCCTCGCTTGGTCTGCTTGGCGCTCCGCTAGTGACTTGAATTGAGGCATTCCAAAGTCCCAACTGTTGTTTGCCTTGCTTGCTTATCCTTCGGAACTGAGCCCGTATGCCAGGCTCACTGCTTCGTCCATAGAGCCCGCATCGGAAGCGACTTCCCGAAGTAGTTGCGGGTCAGGCAGCACAAGGTGGTTGAGCTCAAATGCCGACACGTTGGTGGCACCTGAAATGCACCGGAAGTAGCGGTCGACCGCGTGCGCGCTAAGGAGCTTCGCTAGTTTGGTGGGAGGCAGGGAAGGCTTGCTGCTTATCGCTTCGATGATGACCACGTGGTTCTCGCCGACGAACCCGCCGTAGGTGTCGAAGACGCCCGGGGACACTGCGGCTGCCACAAGGCGCCGTGGTTGGTCGTTGGACGTCACTCGTTGCATGACCACGCACGGCAGCTTGACTACGGACGAATGCGCTTTGTCGCCCAGGTCGACGAAGCGATGCTCGCCGTCGAATACCGAGGTGTCCTCCAACCGGACGATGCTGCCCGGGACAATGTCGCGCGACCACATCAGTGGCATCGCGGTTTGCGCCTTGACTCGCCGGGCGTCCTCAAGGGATTCGAACTTGGGCCGATTGTCTCGATTCCAGACGTACGCACCAATGCGCACCCGGTAGCCGTAGTCGGATAGGCGAAATCGGGATTTGGCCGCCGCCCTCAACAGGGCCACGTCTTCAACGGAGCGAGGGATGGGCCATACGGCGCCGGAGTTGGGCAGGGTGCATACGCCGACGCTCGCGTACTGACCACTTCCCGAAACGACAGAGACGTTGGCGCGCACCTGTGTACGGTCCGCTTCGGCGCAGCGACGCAGCACCGTCATTGCCGTCTCTTGCTCCACATCGATGAACACACCCTGGCGGTCGCTGACCATGCCGATGTGCTCGACGTCGGTGTTGCCGATAAGAAACCGGCGCAGACGTCCGAAGTACTGCCCGGACAGGAAACTGGTTGGCGTGACGAGCGCGGCACGTCCTCCAATGCGGAGTAGGCGAACGCAAAGGGCAATGAAAAGGCAGTAGAGGTTCGGCTGGGCCTCGATTACGTCCGAGTAGCCGTCCCGCAGTGGCTCCAACTCGCCGGGGGTCATCTTGCGGTACGGAGGATTGCAAACGACCACGTCGACCGTGCCGAAACTGGCGGTCAGGTGGGTCAGTGAGTTGGCGGGGTAGACCTTGAATGTGGGAACGTATCCTGTTTTCTGGGTCTCCGAGTGCAGGGCCATGCATAGGAAATGCTTGGACAACTCGCACAGCGTCTTGTCCAGGTCGCAGCCGTGAAGGTGCTTCTCAATGTGCTTGAGCGTCTGCAATGCTGTGAACCCCCTAGCCGCCAGCGCTGCTCGCATTCGCAGCGCAATGGGGGCCAAGAAGGCTGCGCCCCCGCAGGCCGGGTCCATGAATGACTGGCGGCCGAAGTCGACACCCTGCTCGGCAATGTCGTTGAGTAGTCCCTCGGTGAGCGACGCCGGCGTGAAATACATCGCCAGCCTTTTCCGGTAGTTCTCATCGGCCAGCATGGCATAGGAGGAACTGAGCCAGTACGTCGCCTCGAGAAAGCTCAGTTGCCTCAGAATTTCTACGAAGGCCGGTATCCGTGGGTCGGCGGCGAGGAGTTTGGAATAGGGCAGAGACGGCTTCGGTAGCGCAGGGAAATCTGTCTTACACCAAAGACGGAGCACCGTTCCCACGAGCGTCGACGCGTCGCATCCGCATTTCGCCGCGACTTGACCGAGAGCTCGCACACGTCTTGTGATGGACAGCTTCGACAACGGCGCCATCAGAGCTAGTCCCAGCCCCTCATCACTGTCGTCGTCGCATCAATTGGCAACCTTGCGGTCATGCTTCCCCTCAGGTCTGTAGATTCTTCCGTGGGCTGGCGGAGTTGGTTCGTGCGACAACGGCCGTACATCAATTCTTTTGAAGCGATGCGGGACGCGTACCTCGGTCCGTTGCTTGCTCCTTCCACCCGGCCTACAGGCCGGGAGGTCCTCCAAAGGTCTCGCCCAAATAACCGATTGAGTGTATCCAGCCGTCCCGCGTGTGAAATCAAACTTTCGGGTAGGAGCTGTCGCTCGTCCGCCTTGTGTGAATTAAGTCTCGGAGTGTCGGGGCGCGCGACTCGTGCGAGCCGAGTGGACATGCTGAGGTCGGGGCTTCGCCTCCACAAAATTGATGATGGACGCATGGAATTCGGCGCGCCAAACCCCATACGGGTGGGCATTCGGCGCGCGCCCCGCACGGGCTCGACGACCTGTTCGGCCTGGTCGTGCGACACAATACGATGAGGGCGAGTGCAGCGGTCTTCCGGCAGCGAGTCCAGCAGAGCGGTTCGGCGACAGGCCGTTGCTTTCTATCGAAATCTGCTGAAGGCCGAGTTCGGCCATGAGCAGACCATCGGAGACCGGACTCAAGATGACCGGGAAGCAGTCGTAGCGCGCCGAATCACCGCCGGTTCCGCAGAAAGACACCGGGCTCCGCCAGACCTCAGTCTGGCCCGCTTGTTGGCAGCACGACTTTGAACGTACTGCCTTTGCCCAGCCCTGGGCTTTCAACACTGAGTTGGCCGTGATGCAAGCCCACGAGTTGCTTGGCCAGCGCAAGCCCGATTCCTAAGCCGCTATCCACCGGCCTTTGGTCCATGTCGGCCTGCATGTACAGGTCAAAAATTTTGCCCAGCGCAGCTGCTTCGAGTCCGATTCCGGAATCGCTGATGGTTATCTCTACATCTTCTCCGACTCTGTACGCGTCGACCGCAATGCGCCCATGGTCCGGTGTGTATTTGCGTCTCCAGGGCATTAGCAACGATTTCTTCGATACTGACGGACGCAAGCGTCAGAGCCAGTTTGCCGCTGCGCACTGCGGCGACGTCCGTAATGTCGCTAACTAGCGCGGTGAGCTGCGCTAGCTGGCGCTCCATGGACGCGATGGCGGCGCCGCGGCGCTCGGCGTCGTCGCCGCGGCGCTTGACGACCTCGAGGCCGAGACCGATTGCACCGAGGGGGTTGCGCATCTCATGAGCCAGAGACGCCATGAACTGCTCCTTTCGCGTGTCGACTTCCTGCATCTCCTTGTTCGATGCAGTGAGCGAACGCACCTTTCCCACGCTCTCGACGGCGGCACCGGCAAAGCGGGTGAGCGTCTTCACGATACGCAGGTCTTCGGCATCGAAACCACCAGAGTCGTCGTGCCGAACAATCCATACGGTCCCGACTGGGGCGCCAGAGCGGTGGAATGGCACTAGCAGTACTTCGTGCGGCGGCTCATGCAGTTCGCTCACGTAGTAGTAGAGCTTGTTCATCTGGCGCATGAGCATCGGTGCGTCTCGCCTGATGACTTCCCCGCATGGAGAAAAATCGCGTGGCATGGTGCCATTCACGTAGCGCGCATAGGTTCCCGCGGTGGC
>JAFECZ010000452.1 GCA_018241905.1 Pseudomonadota bacterium | reverse complement strand
GCAGCGCCGCGGAAGCGGTCGATGGGGAAAGGGTTGTAGATCTGGACCTGGCGCGCCAGCGGTTGGGCCCTGTCCATCCATTGCGTGATGGCCACGTGTCGGTCCACCAACCGCCGCGCCACGATCCGGCGCAGCAGCAGCTTGAGGCCGCCGACGGCCGCGCGTGCCGGTCCGCTGCGGCGCGCGTGGAAGGCAACGGAAGCCCATGGGGTGCGCGGCGCCGGCTCGCCATCCACCCAGCCCAGCCCGTCGATGCACGAGACCTGGTAGCCCACGTGGACCCAGATGAAAGGCTTGCGCGAGATCGCCAGAGCGGGCTGCAGCGCGAGGCTGGCGCCGTTGAAGAGCACCACGTCGGCCCAGTCGACCAGCTGGCGTACCGCCCGCGAATCGGGGGCGCGAATGACCTCGTAGCCAAAGTCGGTCCGGTCGCCGCCCGCGGGAGTGCTGGTGATCAGCCGGAACTCGACGCCGCGCTGCGCCAACCCTTCGGCCAGCGTCCTGGAAACGGTCTCTACGCCGCCCGTGGAGGGATGAAACACGTGCGAGTAGAGCAGCACCTTCATGGGAAGCGGGGCTGGCTCAGCTCGTCGAATAGTTCGCCGTAGATCCGGTAGCGCGAGCCGTCGATGGCGCCGGCCTTCACATGCTCGATCACCCCGCATCCCGGCTCGTGCAGGTGCGTGCAGTTGTAGAACTTGCAGCTGTCGGCGTACTCGGCAATGTCGGGCATCAGCCGGGCGAGCTGGGTCGGCTCGATGTGATGCAGCCCGAATTCCTGAAAACCCGGCGAGTCGATCAGGGCGGTGCCCGCGTCGCGATCGACCCAGTACCAGGTCGTGCTTGTGGTGGTGTGCCGGCCGGAATTGAGCGCCTGCGAGATTTCGCCCGTCTGCGCTGCGGCGCCGGGCACCAGCAGATTGATCAGCGTGCTCTTGCCGGCACCCGAGGGTCCCAGCACGAGCGTCGTCTTGCCCGCCAGGCGCCGCAGCAGCGTCTCGCGGTCGACCTCGCCCGATGCGGTGAGCGACAAGGGGAGCACGCCGTGGTGCATGTGCCGGTACGGAGCGAGCCGCGTCCATGCGCGCTCGAAGAGTGCCACCAGGTCGCTCTTGTTCAGCGCGATGATCGGCGTGATGCCCTCGGCCTGCGCTGCAATGAGGGCGCGCGCCAACTGGTGCTCGGAAAATTCGGGTTCGGCCGCGATCAGGATCAGCACATGGTCGAGGTTGGCCGCAAAGGACTTGGTGCGGATCTCGTCCTGCCGATAGAAGAGGTTGCGCCGCGGCTGCACCTGCTCGACCGTGCCTTCGTCCTGGCTCGCCTGCCAGAGCACCCGGTCGCCCACGACGGCCTGGCTCTTCTTGCCGCGCGGGTGGCAGATCACGCGCTCGCCCGCTTCGGTCTCGACCAGGCAATGGCGCCCGTGGCTGGCCACCACCAGGCCGGTGCGCAGGTCCGTCCGGCCGGCGGCGGCGCCGGCCTTAGGCGGCCTGGCCATGCGTGTCGGCTTTCTTCTTGTTGTGTCGCATGGGTTGGCGGGCTTCAGGGCGTCAGGAGCGCATCGACGCGGGCGGCGCAGTCCATGTCGGTGGCCGAGATGCCGCCCACGTCATGCGTGTTGAAGCGCACCACGCACCGGTTGTAGTGCACCGAGAGGTCGGGGTGATGGTCTTGCACGTGCGCAACCATGGCCACTGCGTTCACGAAAGCCATGGTCTCGAAGTAGTTGGCAAAGCCGAAGGTCTTCTCGATGGCAACGTTGGCGCCGTCGCCCGACAGCTTCCAGCCGTCGAGCTTGGCCAGGGCGGTGACGGTTTCGATGCCGCTCAATGCGCGGCGCGGCTGGCCTTGCCAAACCTTGGGCTGGAACATGCTGCTCATGGCGATTCTCTTGCTGTGTTGGGGCTCAGGCCGTCGCCATGCGTGCAAGGCGCTCGGAGGCCGGTGGATGCGAGTAGTAGAACTTGACGAACACCGGATCGGGCGTGAGCGTCGAGGCGTTGTCCTGGTAGAGCTTGAGCAGCGCGTTGGACAGGTCGGCGCTGCTGGTCTGTGCCACCGCATAGGCGTCGGCTTCGAACTCGTGCTTGCGCGAAAGCATGGCCGCCAGCGGCGAGAGGAAGACGCCGAAGACCGGCACCGCCAGCATGAACAGCAGCAGGGCCAGCGCATCGTTGGGCGCGCTCATGTTGGGCATCACGCCCAGGCCCGTGTAGAACCATACCTGTGAAGACAGCCAGCCGAGCAGGGCGAAGCCCGCCAGGCTCATCGCGAACATGGCCACCATGCGCTTGACCACGTGCCGATGCTTGAAGTGGCCCAGCTCGTGTGCCAGCACCGCTTCCACTTCGCCGGCGCTGAGCTGGCGCAGCAGCGTGTCGTAGAAGACCACGCGCTTGCTCGCCCCGAAGCCGGTGAAATAAGCGTTGGCATGGGCGCTGCGGCGGCTGCCGTCCATCACGAACAGGCCCTTGGCGGCAAAGCCGCAGCGCTTCATGAGCGCGGTGACCCGGTTCTTGAGCGTGGCGTCATCCAGCGGCTGGAACTTGTTGAACAGCGGCGCGATGAAGGTCGGGTAGACCAGCATCAGCGTCAGGTTGAAGCCAACCCACACCAGCCACGCCCACATCCACCAGCGCGAGCCCGCCGCGCCCATGAGCCACAGGATGAGCGCGGCCAGCGGCAGGCCGATGAGGGCGCCGATCAGCGCGCCCTTGAGTGCGTCGGCCAGCCACAGGCGCAAGGTCATCTTGTTGAAGCCGAAGCGCTCTTCCAGGCGGAAGGTCTGCCACAGCGAGAAGGGGAGTTCCAGCAGGCCGCCGATCACGCTGAAACACGCGAGCAGCGCCAGTTGCTGCCACATTCCGCCGCCCAGCAGGCCGGTGAGCGCGCGGTTGAGCCAGTCCAGGCCGCCCAGCAAGGTCCAGCCCAGCAGCATGGCCGAGCTCCAGGCCATCTCGAGGATGCCGAAGCGGCTCTTGGCCACGGTGTAGTCGGCGGCCTTCTGGTGTGCTGCCAGGGCGATGGTGGCCGCAAAGGCCGCGGGCACGGCGTCGCGGTGCTGCGCCACATGGCGCACCTGGCGCGAGGCCAGCCAGAACTTCAGCAGCAGGCCGGCCGCCAGGGCGGCGGCAAAGGCGTAGGTCAGGATGAGCGAGGCGGACATGCGGGGCGCAGTGTAGGCCATCGACGACAATCGGCAGATGCCCGAATCGATTGACCCGACCCCCGCCGCGCCCACTGGCGAGCAAGCCGCCCCGACCCCCGCCACCCTGAAGAAAAGCGACCAGAACCTGGTCTGGCTCGACTGCGAAATGAGCGGTCTCGATCCCGAGAAAGAGCGCCTGCTGGAGATCGCCGTGGTGATCACCGGGCCCGACCTCACGCCCCGCATCGACGGCCCGGTCCTGGTGATCCACCAGAGCGACGAAGTCCTCAATGGCATGGACGCCTGGAACAAGGGCACGCACGGGCGCAGCGGCCTGATCGAGAAGGTCAAGGCATCCGCCGTCGACGAAGCAGCGGCCGAGAAGCAGCTGATCGAGTTCATCTCGCGCTACGTGCCCAAGAACGGCTCGCCCATGTGCGGCAACACCATCGGCCAGGACCGGCGCTTCCTGGTCAAGTACATGCCCAAGCTGGAAGCCTTCTTCCACTACCGCAATCTCGACGTGAGCACGCTCAAGGAACTGGCCAAGCGCTGGAAGCCGGCGGCCTACAACGCCTTCAAGAAGCAGCAGGCGCACACCGCGCTGGCCGACGTGCACGAGTCCATCGACGAACTCGAGCACTACCGAGAAACGTTTCTGAAAGTGAAAGATTAGGTAAAAACCCGAAGCCATGCGATAATCGCAGGCTTCGCGCAATGTCCGGTGTGTACCAAGGCCGGCCGCGAGTTCCCGCATCTCCCTATCTTGCACAGCGTGCCCCTTTGAATGGGCCGCAGCCCGGCGCCGAGTTCTTCTGCTTTTCTGGCCGGGCTGAATTGTCGTTGGATGGTTGATGTTTTTTTGACCATCCACGCAGCAAGGGCCCACGGCCTTTGCTTTGCGTGCAAGAAAGTTTGCTTTCATGACCGACGCTTTTGAAGCGCAGGGCGATCTCGTGCCCGCGCAATCCGTTTCCGCATCCGCCGAATTCAATGCCGGCGTTGAATCCCCCGAGCTGGAGGCGCTCGACGCCGCCGCCGCGCCCCAGGAGCCCAGCGGCTTTGCCCGCCTGGGCCTGTCGCCGCAACTGCTGGCCGCCGTCGAAGACCTGGGCTTCAGCCAGCCCACCGCGGTGCAAGACAAGGCCATCCCCCTGGCCATGGGCACCGACGCCAAGGGCTTTGTCGACCTCA
>JAFECZ010000451.1 GCA_018241905.1 Pseudomonadota bacterium | reverse complement strand
GTGCCGCCGGTGATCGGCAAGATCGCGATGCGCAGCGTGATGGAGCGCCAGTTCGCGGCCATGGTCAGCGAGATCCTGACGCGCGAGCACGACCGGGTGCGGCCGCCCTAGCGGCGCCTGTGCCGCACCGCCCGGCTCGCCGATTGGAATCATGCGTCACTCCAACGGAAAACATGGTCGGCCCGCACGCGCGTCGACGCCACCAGCACCGCGTTGGGCGCATCGGTCTGGGCCGCCCACTGCACGGCCTCTTGCGCGCTGCGGCCGAAGGCCTGGTGCCGGCTGATGAGACGCTCGTTGCGCAAGCGCTCGTCCACATCCACATACCAGCATTCGTCAAGCAAAGCCGAGGCACCGCGCCACGCGCCCTGGTCCACCAGCAGGTAGTTGCCTTCGGTGATGACCAGCCGATGGCGCGGCTCGATGGCAATGGCGCCGGCAACGGCCTCCTCGATCTCGCGGCGGAACTCCGGCGCGTAGATGGTTTCGGCGACATGCCCCGCATCGCGCAGGCGCTGCAGCAATGCAACGTAGCCGGCTGCATCGAAGGTGTCGGGCGCGCCCTTGCGCCCTGCCCGGCCCAGGCGCTCGAGCTCGCTGTTGGCCAGGTGGAAGCCGTCCATGGGCAGCACCACCGACACATCCGCAAAGGCCGATTGCAGGGCCGTGGCCAAGGTCGACTTGCCCGCGCCTGGCGCACCCACCAGGCCGAGAACGACGCGGCGCGCCGGCCCGGCTTGCGCCAGCAGCGCCTGCACGCGGTCCACACTCGCTCGCGGCAAGCGCGGGCTGCTTTCGTCGGATGTCGTCATTCGTGCAACAAGGCTTTCAGCCGCGCGCCGGAATGCCCAGGCCGCGCGCCACCGCCGGACGCGCAACAAAGGCCTCGAGCGAGCGCTTCACGTTCGCGAAATCCGCAAAGCCCACCAGGTCGCCCGCCTCGTAGAAGCCCACCAGGTTGCGAATCCACGGGAAGGTGGCGATGTCGGCAATGGTGTACTCGTCGCCCATGATCCAGTTGCGGCCCTGCAGGCGCTGGTCGAGCACGGCCAGCAGGCGGCGCGACTCGGCCACGTAGCGCTCGAGCGGGCGCTTGTCTTCATAGTCCTTGCCCGCGAACTTGTTGAAGAAGCCCACCTGCCCGAACATGGGGCCGATGCCGCCCATCTGGAACATCAGCCATTGGATGGTTTCGTAGCGCGCGCCCGCGTCCTTGGGAACGAGCTTGCCGGTCTTGTCGGCCAGGTAGATGAGGATGGCGCCCGATTCGAACAGCGCCAGCGGCCTGCCGCCGGGGCCGTTGGGATCGATGATGGCCGGGATCTTGTTGTTGGGGTTGAGCGAGAGGAACTCCGGCGACGTCTGGTCGTTCTTGCCGAAGTCCACCAGGTGCGGCTCGTAGGCCAGGCCGGTTTCCTCCAGCATGATCGAGACCTTCACGCCGTTGGGCGTGGGGAGCGAATACAGCTGCAGCCGCTCGGGGTGCTTGGCGGGCCACTTGTGGGTGATGGGGAAGCTGTGGAGATCGAGGGTTTGGGTCATTCGCCCATTCTGGCCCACACATGAAAACCCTGAAGCGCCCCGGCAAGGCGGATCGCCATGCAGAATCTCCGCGGTCCCCCAACGCAGGAGAAGAACGCCATGCCAGTTCCACCCACGCCGGCCGAGCGATTCGAAGGCGGTTGCGCATTTGCCGACGGGGCGTACGTCCCCTTGTCCGAAGCGAAGATCTCTCTTTTCGACTGGGGCTTTACCCGTTCGGACGCCACCTATGACGTGGCCACCACCTGGCGCGGCGCATTCTTCCGGCTGGACGCGCACATGGACCGCTTCTTCGCCAGCCTGGACAAGATGCGCCTTTCCATTCCCTACACCCGCGCCGAGCTGCGCGAAGTGCTGCACGGCTGCGTGCGCGCCGCCGGCCTGCAGGACGCGTACGTGGCCATGGTGTGCACCCGCGGCGTGCCGCCGCGCGGCGCGCGCGACCCGCGCATGGCGCAGAACCGCTTCTATGCCTACGCACTGCCCTACGTGTGGATCGCCTCGCCGGAAAAGCAGGCTGCGGGCATCGACCTGCACATCAGCAGCCGCCAGCGCATCGGGCCCGCCTCGGTGGACCCGACGGTCAAGAACTACCACTGGATCGATCTCGTGCAGTCGCTCTTCGATGCTTACGACCTGGGCCGCGACACGAGCTGCGTGGTGGACGCCGACGGCTGCGTGACCGAAGGCCCCGGCTTCAACGTCTTCGCGGTGAAAGGCGGCGTGGTGCACACCGCCGACCGCGGCGTGCTGGAGGGCATCTCGCGCCGCACGGTCATCGAGCTGTGCGAGCGCATGGGCATCCCGCTGCGCATCGCGCCGCTGCCGGTCGAACTGGTGCGCGGCGCGGACGAAGTGTTCCTCAGCTCCAGCGGCGGCGGCGTGCTGCCCATCGGCAAGGTCGACGGGCAGCCGCTGGCGGGCTTTCCGGGCCCGGTCACCCGGCGGCTGCAAGACGGGTACTGGGCCATGCATGAGGAAGCGGCCCATCGCGACCCGGTGAGTTACCCGTAGAGACCGCCCAACCCCTATGGCCACACGAAGCCAAAAGGTCTAGTCTTCGCGCCGCGACGCCCGGACTCGGGCGAACTCGCAGCGCAGGGCCGGCGCGTCCGGCTCCGACAACGACAACAAGGGCCTGGGGGCCCGAGGAGACACGATGACATCCAAAGGTCTGGCGGCCGCATGGGCCGCGTGTGCAGTGCTGCTCGCTTCATGTGGCGGGGGCAGCGGGGACGGGGGTTCCGCGTCGAATGCCGGCGCGGGCAGTGCGAAAAGCACGGCTTCAGCGAACGAGAACAACAACGGCAACACGGTGCGCCTGCGCGTGCTGTCGAGCGCGCCCGAGTACGTCTCGGGCGGCGATGCGCGCATCGAGGTGCGCGCCGCACCGGGCCTGCGCGACAAGCTGGAGCTGTGGCTCAACGGCGAGAAGCTCGACGCCACGCTGGCCGAATCCGCGGCCGGTCTCGAAGGCGTGATCAGCGGCCTGAAGGCGGGCGCCAACACGCTGGAGGTGCGCCACCGCAGCGGCAACGGCCAGCCGCGCGACCAGATCCAGCTCACCAACTACCCGATCACCGGCCCGATGTTCACCGGGCCGCAGCAGACGCCTTTTGTCTGCACCACCAACCAGGGCGCGGTGAACAAGCAGCCGCTGGTGGACAGCGTCTCGGCCCCCGGCTACCCGGTGCGCGATGCGCAGGGCAATGTGCTGGGCTACAGCCGCAACTGCTCCATCGACACCTTCGTGAGCTACCAGTACCGCAGCACGGCGGGCGCGCTGAAGCTGCTGCCCACCGACGGCTCGCGGCCGGCCGACATGAGCCAGGCCACCCTGGCGGACGGACGCACGGTGGACTTCATCGTGCGGCGCGAGATCGGCAGCATCAACCGCTTTCTCTACAGCATCGCGATGCTCGCGCCCATGCCGGCCGCCGACAACGCGGCGCAGAGCGACACATCGCTGTGGAACGGCAAGCTGCTGTACTGGTTCCAGGGCGGCGTGGCCATCGGCCATAGCCAGGGCACGGTGCACGGCGGCTCGATGAACCTCGACATCCTGGGCCGCGGCTGGGCCATCGTGCACTCCAGCGGCAACAACACCGGCACGCACTACAACATGAACCTGGCCGGCGAGACCGCGATGATGACCAAGGAGCGCTTCATCGAACGCTACGGCGTGCCGGTCTACACCGTAGGCCTGGGCGGCTCGGGCGGTGCCATCCGGCAGTACATGCTCGCGCAGAACAACCCTGGCGTGCTCGACGGCTTGCTGCCCGTGCAGAGCTACCCCGACATGGTCACGCAGACCATCCACGTTGGCGACTGCGAGCTGCTGGAGCACTACATGGACGCCACCGATCGCACCAACACCAAGTGGCAGGTCACCAAGAACCGCACCTGGCTGGTCGGCATGAACGCCGAGGAAAACCCCGACGGCGGCCCCAACCCGAAGGTGAACGATGCGCTTGCGCCGCTGAAGAAGGCGCTGGGCTACAGCACCGCCAAAGGCAGCACCGAATGCGTGCCGGCCTGGCGCGGCCTCACGCCGCTGGCCATGAACCCCTGGTACGGCCAGGCGCCCAACCAGGAGCAGTACGTGCCGCAGAGCGACATCGCGGCCATCCGCTGGACGCACTACGACGACCTGCGCAACGTCTACGGCGTGGACGCCACCGGCGCAGCCCGGCCCACGTGGGACAACGTGGGCGTGCAGTACGGCCTGAACTCGCTGCGCGCGGGCCACATCACCATGGCCGAGTTCGTGCACCTGAACTGGAACATCGGCGGCTGGAAGCACCCGAG
>JAFECZ010000450.1 GCA_018241905.1 Pseudomonadota bacterium | reverse complement strand
CACGCGGTCGGTGGGGCCGCCGGCGGCAAAGGGCACCACGATGGTGATGGGCTTGCCGTCGGGAAAGCCCTGGGCGTGGGCGGTGGTGCCCAGCACGCCAATGGCGGCGGCGGCCACGGCGGCCAGGGCGAACAGGTTCCTCTTCATGAAGTCTCCGAGCAGTGTTTCAAAGAGCCGTAACAAAACAAGACGGCGATCTTATCGGCTGGAACAAGACCCCATGAATAGCGATTGCCCGTAGCGCCACGGGCTTGCGATGCGCGAGCGGCGGGAGGATAGTGGGGCCAAACCAGCCCGTCCGCCGGGCAAAGGAGACGCCCATGCCAAGCCGATCGAGCGGCCTCGCGGCCGAAACGGAGAAGGTGCGTACCTTGGCGCTTGTCGGCCCGCCCGCGGGTGGCAAGACCACGCTGGCCGAAGCCATGCTGCTGGCGGCCGGCGCGATCGGTGCGGCGGGCAGCGTGGAAAAAGGCAGCACCGTCAGCGACCACGACTCGATCGAGCGGCGCATGCAGCATTCGCTCAACGCGTCGGTGATGCATCTCACCCACGACGCCACCCGCATCCACTTCATCGACACGCCGGGCAGCGCCGACTTCCTGGGCCAGAGCCTGCCGGCGCTCGAGGCGGTGGAAACCGCGGCAGTGGTCATCAACGCATCCACCGGCATCGAGCCGATGGCGGTGCGCATGATGGAGTACGCCGCCGCGCGGCAGCTGGACCGCCTCATCATCGTCAACAAGATCGACGCACAGGGCGTGCAGCTGGGCCGCTTGCTGGACGACATCAAGACCACCTTCGGCCGCGAGTGCCTGCCGCTGAACCTGCCGGCCGACGGCGGCGCGCGGGTGGTGGACTGCTTCTTCAACCGCGAAGGCGAATCGGACCTGGGTCCCGTGGACGACGCACACCGCGCCCTGGTGGAGCAGGTGGTGGAGGTGGACGCCGCCTTCGTCGACCGCTACCTCAACGACGGCGACGTCGATGCGTCCGAACTGCATGCGCCGCTGGAGCAGGCGCTGCGCGAGGCGCACCTGATTCCCGTGTGCTTCGTCTCCGCGCGCACCGGCGCCGGCATCGCCGAGCTGCTCGACATCATCGTCAAGCTGCTGCCCGATCCCACCGAGGCCAATCCGCCGCAGTTCCTGCGCGGCGAGGGCGAGGCGGCGCGCCCGCTCGAGGTGGCGCCCGATGCGTCGCGCCATGTGCTGGCACACGTGTTCAAGGTGGCGGTGGACCCGTACGTGGGCAAGCTGGGCGTGTTCCGCGTGCACCAGGGTGCGCTGGTGCGCGACGGCCAGTTGTGCATCGGCAGCAGCCGCAAGCCCTTCAAGGTGAGCAACCTCTTCATGCTGCAGGGCAAGGAGCACGTGCCGGTCTCGCGCCTGCTGCCGGGTGACATCGCGGCCGTGGCCAAGGTGGACGAAATGCATTTCGATGCCGTGCTGCACGACGCCGGCGAAGACGAGCATGTGCACCTGGCGCCGCTGGACTTCCCGGTGCCGGTGCACGGCCTGGCCATCGAGCCCAAGCGCCATGGCGACGAGCAGCGCATGTGGGAAATCCTGGGCAAGCTGGTCGACGAAGACCCCTGCCTGCGCCTGGAGCATGCGGCCGTGACCAACGAGACCATCGTCTACGGCCTGGGCGAGCTGCACCTGCGGGTGCTGCTCGAGCGGCTGCGCGACGTGTACAAGTTCGAGGTCAACACGCGGCCGCCGCGCATCGCCTACCGCGAGACGGTCACCGCGCCGGCCGAGGGCCATTGCCGGCACAAGAAGCAGACCGGCGGCGCCGGCCAGTTCGGCGAGGTGTTCCTGCGCATCGAGCCGCTGGCGCGTGGCGCGGGCTTCGAGTTTGTCGACGAGGTGCGCGGCGGCGCCATTCCGGGCCAGTTCATTCCGGCAGTGGAAAAGGGCGTGCGCGAAGTGCTGGCCTGCGGTGCGATTGCCGGCTACCCGGTGGTGGATGTGCGCGTGGTGGTGTACGACGGCAAGCACCACAGCGTGGACAGCAAGGACATCGCCTTCGCCACCGCCGGGCGCAAGGCCTTCGTGGCGGCCATCCAGGCGGCGCGGCCCATCGTGCTGGAGCCGGTGGTGCGCATCGACATCGAGGCGCCCGAACAGGCCATTGGCGACATCACCGGCGACCTGTCGAGCCGGCGCGGCATGGTCAGCGGCACCATGGGCGGCGCGGCCGGCACGGGCGTGATCCGCGGGCAGGTGCCGCTGTCGGAGCTGTCGGGCTACCAGTCGCGACTGAACGCGCTGACCAGCGGGCAGGGCCGCTACACCATGGAGCTGTCGCACTACGAGGCGGTGCCGCCGACGATCCAGCAGAACCTGATGGGGCAGCACAAGCAGCGCGACGACGACTGAATGAGCAGCGGGCACCCAAGCGGCCCGGCCGCTTGGGAAACCGGTTGCCGTATGAAGAAAGCCACGGAACCCGACTTCATTTCGATTCGGGCTTGTAAATGTAAATAGATGTGTCAACAATCTGCCGGCAAGTTGTGTAGCTGGTTGTCAGCAGTTCTGGAGACACTCATGAGAAGGCTTCCCGCCTGTTTCGCGGCCTTGTTGTTGCTCGTCTGTACGGCCGCGCGCCCGGACACCTTGCGGGTGGCGGGCAACTTTCCTGCCCAGCACTCCAGCAGCGTCGCCATGAAGGCGTTCGGCGAAGAGGTGCAGGCCAAGTCCGGCGGCCAACTCCAGGTCGAGCTCTTTCCCGCCATGCAGCAAGGCGGTGCGCAGGACAACGTCGAGCAGGTGCGCCGCGGCGAGCTGTTCATGACCTGGGTGGCCACCGCCTACCTGTCGCGCACGGTTCCCGAATTCAGCGCGCTGAGCATCCCGTTCCTGTTCACGGACCGGCACAAGGCGTTCGCGGTCGTGGACGGCAGCGTCGGCGGCCTGCTTGGCGAGCGGCTGGCCGCCAAGGGCTTCGTGCCGCTGGGCTTCATGGAGCTCGGACCGCGGCAGCTGACCAGCCAGCGGCCGGTGCGCTCGATGGCCGACTTCAACGGGCTGAAGCTGCGGCTGCAGCCCGACGACATCCATCTGGCGAGCTTCAAGGCGCTGGGCGCGACGCCGGTCACGATGGACATCAAGGAGGTCTATGGTGCGCTGCAAAGCGGCGCGCTGGACGCGCAGGAGAACCCCTTCGCCGTCATCCGCGACCGCAACTTCGACAAGGTTCAGAAGTACCTGGCCAACACATCGCACTTCTTCGACTTCATCGTGCTGGTGGCCAACAAGCAGCGCTTCGATGCATTGACGCCGGCGCAGCGCGAGATCGTGAAGAGCGCTGCCGCACATGCCGTGTCGGCGCAGCGCACCGCCGCAGCGGCGGAGGACATCGGCGCCATCGTCGAGCTGACCAACCGCGGCATGTCGCTGGAGCCGGTGAGCCCTTCTCTGCGCACCCAGATGCGCAAGGCCACCGAAGGCGTGGTGGACACGGTGCGCCAGCGCGCCGGCAAGGACCTGGTCGAAGCGGTGCTCGCGGCCGCGCACTAGGCGCCGCTGCTGCCGGGCTTTCTCGCGGTCTTGCGGGCGGGCGTCTTTCTTGCCGCAGCCGGCTTGCCGCCGGCCGCCCTGGTGCGCCTTGGGGCGCCGCTGCCCTTGCGCAGCACCGCGCCCCAGGCCAACTTCGCCCAGTGCGCGGCCTCGTCCCGGTCCTCGAAGATCTCGGCCGGCGCCTCGTAGTACGAGGTGGCCGTCATCTCGCCGCGCCGCGCGTATTCGAAGGGCGCGAGGCGCTTTTCCACGAACAGCGGCCTGTTCTCCTCGTCGGTCTTCAGGTACACGCGCCCGCCGGCCACCAGGCCGAACATGCGGTCTTCGTGAAAGAGCCCGTGGCCGCCGAACATGCGGCGCACGTCGATGCGGCCAAAGCGCTCGAACACCTCGGGCAGTTCGTCGGCGAGCCCGCCCGGCTGCGGCGTCTTGGTCGCGCGCGTCACCGTTTGGTCGCCCGCGTCATGAGGTAGTGCTGGCGCACCATGTTGTCCTCCAGGTGGCGGCCGATGAAGGCATCCAGCTCGGCGCGAAAGCCCGCGAGCTTGTCCGGCTCGCCCTGCAACTGGGCCACGAGCTTGGCCACGGGGCCCATCGTTTCCTCCATGTTCTTGCGGTAGTGCTGCGGGCTGAGCGTCGGGTAGACCATCACGCCGCGGTCGAAGCGGATGTCAGTCACCGCATCGCCCAGCCGCTGGCGAACGACGTTCGGGTCGCCCCACTGCGGCGGCGGCGCGGCGCCGGGCGGCGGCGGGACGTATCTGCCCACCAGCGCGAACATCTGCCCCACGAAATGCTCCGGCGGCCAGGTGGTGAAGGCCAGCGTGCCGCCGGGCTTGAGCACGCGCAGCATCT
>JAFECZ010000044.1 GCA_018241905.1 Pseudomonadota bacterium | reverse complement strand
GATGACGTCCGAATCGTGGTGTTTTTCTCGGTGTCGACAAGATGCGAAAACGGCATCTCGCAGGGCGTGCCTGCAAATGAAATCCAAAGTTCTCGCCGGTGATTCGAGGGCAAATCCCAAGGGGCCGCGCCAGGGGCTTTGGGGACCAGCAGTTCAGGGCGGAGTGCCGAGAGCGTCGTGCTGGCCGGCAGTGAGAAAGCGCTCGAAACCCAGCTTCGCGACCAGCCTGGAGCCGGGCGGCGCCAGGTGGTCGGCATCGGCGAACACCGTGCCTTCGTCCGTGAAGACGGCGCACGACTGGGCATTGCAGATGAGATCGCGAAGCGAGACGAACTCGGCGCCGGCCATGGCCGTTTCGCGGGCGATTTCATGCTCCGACCGGTCGGGGCCTTCGAACCGGGCGAGCGGAATGCGCCGCGGTACCTCGTTGCCGGGATTGCTCGCCGCAAGCCGGAACATCACGCGCGATGGGCTTCGTGTCCAGGAAGGGACATCGCCCGCCACGATGACCTGCCGCACGCCCGCGGCCCGCAGCTTCGCGATGGTGGGCCCCAGGTCGAGCCGTTCGTAGACGCGCCAATAGCCTGCAAGGATGACCACCGCCGGAGGATTTTCCTGGACGACATGCTCGACGAAGCTGTTCAAGGCGGCGCAGTGCGGCTTGAAGTAGCGGTTGTTGGGGTGGACGTAGCCGAACACGGGCGGGCACACGCTCGAGGTGAACTGCGTGAGCCGGAACTGGTCGCGCTCCTCCAGGTCGCGAAGACCCGGATACAACGCGGCGGCGTGGGAGTCTCCCCAAAGTACCACCGAGGGCCTGGAGGCCGGAAGCTGCTCGATGCATTCGCTTGCATAGGAGGCCTCTCCTTCCAGCATGCATCGGTGCCGGCGCCAGGCATCGGACACCGCGTCGGACATCAGCGAGAACTCCTCGATGTGCCTGAACTGCTCGGGATACCGTGACGGAACGCCGCCCGCCGCCCAGACCACGACGCCGGCGCCGCCCAGCGCTGCCATGGCGGCAGCAAGCGAGGCGGGTACCTTGCGCGCCCTGGCGTGCCGGATCGGCAGTTCGACGAAGCGGTAGGTCAGCGCGGCCAGTGCAAAGCTCAGCACGAGCGCCATCGAACGTTCCAGCGCTGTCAGCGGGTCGATTGACAGCAGGCGCGCGAAGGTCAGGACCGGCCAATGCCAGAGATAGAGCGGGTAGCTGATGAGGCCCACCAGCACCACCGGCCGCAGGCTCAGGAAGCTTCGATTCGGCAGCGCCTGCGGTCCAGCCGCAATGGCCAGGGTGGCCCCAACGACCGGAAGCGCAGCCCATCCGCCGGGAAAGTGCATCTGCGCATCGAGCAGGAAGATCGAGCCCGCGATCATCGCCATGCCGAGCACGGAGGCTGCGTTCCTGGCCCCGCTGCCCACGGCGCGCAAAGGTGCGCGCTGCAGCGCGGCCAGGCCCGCGCCCGACATGAGTTCCCAGAAGCGAGAGGCAGGCAGGAAGAACGCCGCCGAGGCAGCCGTTTGCGTCAGGACGATGTTCGCAGCGAACGAGACAACGATGACGGCCAGGATCCAGCGGCCAATCTTCGAATGCGCCTTGGCCACCAGGATGATCACCAGCGGCCATGCCAGGTAGAACTGCTCCTCGATGCCCAGCGACCAGAGATGCAGCAGGGGCTTGGATTCGGACGCAAGGTCGAAGTAGCCCGACTCCTTCCAGAGCTGCACGTTCGAGACGAACATGCTGGCCGTCGCAATGTGCTTGCCCAACTGCTTGAGCTCGTCGATCCACAGGGACAGCCATCCCAGTGCCAGGCAGGAGGCAAGCACGAGAACGAGCGCGGGAAACAGGCGCCTGATGCGCCGGGCATAGAAGCGCGCAAAGCTGAAGGTCCCGTCCGCAACCTCGCGAAGGATGATCGACGTGATCAGGAAGCCCGAGATCACGAAGAAGATGTCCACGCCCACGAAGCCGCCGCACACATGCTCGGGAAAGGCATGGAATGCCAGCACGGCGAGCACCGCGACCGCACGCAGGCCGTCGACGTCGGGGCGGTACTGGGCCTCGCGGCGGGTCCGATGAGCCTCTTCTTCGGTGTGCACGGCGGCCAGCGTCCTGGTGGGCACGAGGCCACGGGGGCTTCGCGCCGATGTCCTTGTGCGAGACGAGATATGTAAGTATTTGCGTTTAGTGAAACCTCGTCAACGTGCGCGACGCGCCTGGCCTCGGATTCCAACTGATTGACATCTAAACATTTGAAAAGTAATGTAGATGCTCGATCCGTGAGGTCGATCCATTTAGCCAAGCAACTGGGGTGCCCGTTCATGAAAATCGCGATCCTGGGTGGAGGTCACGGCTGCTATGCCGCTGCCGCCGATCTTTCCGAAGCCGGCCATGAAGTGCGCCTGTGGCGCCGAGACGCCGCGGCGCTGGCGCCGGTCATCGAGGCGGGTTCGATCCGCCTGAAAGATGCGCAGGGCGCACGCGACGTGCCCATTGCGCTGGCCACCGGCAACATCGGCGACGCGATGCGCGGTGCCGAGCTCATCCTCATCCCCTCGCCGGCCATTGCGCAGGCCGACATCGCCCGGGCCATGGTGCCGCACCTGGTCGACGGCCAGGTGGTGTTCCTTCCGCCGGGCACCTTCGGCACCTACGTCATGGCGCAGATCGTGCGCGAGGCCGGCAACCCGGCCGACGTGGCCTGGGCCGAGACCGGCACGCTGCCGTACCTGGCGCGCAAGCATGGAGAGCGCGAGGTCAACGTCACCATCCGCGCCATTCACCTGCCCACCGGCGTGTACCCGGCGCGCAAGGAGAAGCAGGCCATCGAGGTGATCCGCCAGGCCTACCCGGCGGTGCACGGCTGCGGCGATGCGCTGTCGGGCGCGCTGATGAACGCCGGCCCCATCATCCACCCGCCGCTGATGGTGATGAACGCCGCGCCGCTGCAGCACTTCGAGCGCTGGGACATCCACAACGAGGGCACGCAGCCCTCGGTGCGCGCCGTGACCGACCGGCTCGACCACGAGCGCATCGCCGTGCGCGACGCATTCGGCCACGCGGGCCCGCACTATCCGCTGGCCGACCACTACAACAACGACAAGTGGATGTACGGCGACGCGCACAAGCAGCTGGTGAAGTCCGGCGACTGGCGCGAGCACATCGACCTGCACACGCACCGCTACATCGCCGAGGACACCGAGATGGGCCTGGCCTTCCTGGCCTCGGCCGCGCGCTATGCCGGCGTGGATGCGCCCATTGCGCAGGGCCTGCTGGCCATCGTGGGCGGTTTCCTGGGGCGCGACTTGCGCAAGGGTGCGCGCACCTTCGAGTCGCTGGGCCTGGCCGGCTTGTCGCGCGACGCGCTGAAAGAGCGCCTGCATGACGGCCGCTGAAATGCAGCGCATGCCCCGCATCGTCGCGGTCGGCGCGGGGCGCATGGGCCGCGGCATTGCCATTGCCTTCGCCTACGCCGGGCATCGCGTGTCGCTGGTGGACCTGCGCGCGCGCAGCGACGAGGCCTGGAACAAGCTGGCCGACGAGGCCCGCACGGAAATCGAAGGCAGCCTGCGCGGCCTGGCCGCGTTGGGCGTGCTGGCGCAAGAGCAGGTGCAGGCCATTGCGCAGCGCGTGCAGCTCGTGCGCGCCGACCAGGCGCCGCAGGCGCTGGCCGCCGCCGAGCTGGTGTTCGAAGGCGTGCCCGAGACGCTCGAGGCCAAGCGCGAGGCCTTTGGCCACCTCAATGCGCATTGTCCCGAAGACGCCATCCTCACCTCGACCACCAGCAGCATCCTGGTCACGCAGATCGCGCAGTTCGTGAAGCGGCCCGAGCGCTTTCTCAACATCCATTGGCTCAATCCGGCGTACGTGATTCCCGTGGTGGAGCTGAGCCACCACGACGGCACCGACCCCGCCGTGCTGGCGCGCGCCAAGGCGGTGCTCGAAGACATCGGCAAGCTGCCGGTGGTGTGCGGGCCCACGCCCGGCTACATCGTGCCGCGTCTGCAGGCGCTGGTGATGAACGAGGCCGCCCGCATGATCGAGGAGGGCGCCGCCACCGCAGAGGAAATCGACAAGGCCACGCGCTACGGCCTGGGCCTGCGCTTTGCCGCGCTGGGCGTGGTGGAGTTCATCGACTTCGGCGGCGCGGACATCCTGCACCACGCGAGCCGCGAGATGTCGGGCTCCATCGATGCCGGCCGCTACCAGGCGCCGGCCGTCCTCGGCCGCATGATGGAAGAAGGGCGCCTGGGCCTGAAGACGGGCAGCGGCTTCTACGACTATGCCGGGCGCGACGTCGCGGCCTACCGCGCCGACGTGCTGCTGCGCACGCTGGGCGGGCTCAAGCACGCCGGGCTGTGGCGCGCACCGGCCGAGGCCACGCGTGACTAGTGCCATGGCCGCGCCGCCCATCCGACGCGCCTTTGCCGACCTGTCGGTGGGCCAGGTGCACTACGCCGAGTGCGGCGACGCATTGGCGCCCGCCGTGCTCCTGCTGCACCAGAGCCCGCGCAGCTGGGCCGAGTACCGCGACGTGCTGCCCCGGCTGGGCCGGCGCTATCGCGCCATCGCCATGGACACGGTGGGCTTCGGCGATTCGGCGCCGCCGCCCTGGGCGCCGAGCATCGAGCGCTGGGCGGGCGTGGCGGCAGAGCTGCTCGATTCGCTGGGGCTTCGGCGCACGCACGTCGTGGGGCACCACACCGGCGGCGTCATTGCCGTGGAACTGGCCGCGAGCTTCGCGCAAAAGGTGGGGGCGGTGGTCCTGTCATCCACGCCCTATGCGGACGAGGCCTTCCGCATTGCCCGCGCCAAGCGCCCGCCCATCGATGCGGTGGAGCAAAAGGCCGACGGCGCACACCTGATGCAGATGTGGCGCAACCGCCAGGGCTTCTACCCCGCGGACCGGCCCGAACTGCTGCAGGCTTTCGTGCTCGACGGCCTCAAGGCGTCGGGCGACATCGAGGGCGGGCACCGCGCGGTGGCCAGCTACCGCATGGAAGATCGCATCGGCCGCGTCACGCAGCCGGTCTTGCTGATCCGCGCCTCGCAAGATCCTTTCGCCTCGCCGCACGCGGCAGAGCTGGCCGAACACTTGCCCAATGCACGCATCGTCGACATCGAGGGCGGCATGGTGCCGCTGCCCGACCAGCTGCCCGATGCCTTTGCCGAGGCGGTGCTCGACTTTCTGGAGGACCTGGCATGAAGGCGATGCGCGTGCACGGCTGGAACCAGCCGCCCCGGCTTGAAGACGTGCCGGAGCCGGTACGCACGCCGGGCCGCACCCTGGTGCGCATGGCCGCCGCCACCGTGGGCCACATCGACCGCACCGTGTGGGGCGGCCAGTTCATGAACCCGCCGGCCTTGCCCTACGTGCCCGGTGTGGAGGCTGCGGGCACCGTGCTGGAAAGCGATGTACTTGCACCGGGCGAGCGCGTCTGGATTCGCGGCGCGGGCCTGGGCACGCGCCTGGACGGCACCTGGCGCGAAATCATCGATGCGCCCGACGCCGCCATTGGCCGCCTGCCCGAGGGCGTGCCGATGTCCCTGGGCTCGGCCTTCTTCTCGCCGTCGACCTCTGCCTGGGTGGCGTTGCACGAGGTGGCCAGGGTTCGCGCCGGCGAGCGGGTGCTGGTCAGCGGTGCCAGCGGCGCGGTGGGTTCGTTGGCCATGCAGCTTGCAGGCGATGCGGGAGCACAGGCCATTGCCGTGCAGTCCGGCGATCCGGCGTCGGGGCCGAAGGCCGATGTGCTGATCGACACCGTGGGCGGTGCGGTCCTGGCTGCGGCGCTGGAGCGCATCGAGGCCGGTGGCCGCGCGGTGCTGGTGGGCTACACCGCAGGCAACGACATCACGCTCGACATCGCCCGGTTCCTGCAGCGTGATGTGAGCCTGCTGCCCTTGAACATGTTCCGCCGCGACGCCGCCGGCCGTGCCGCGGCGCCCGAGTTGCTGGCCCGCCTGGCCGAAGGGCGGCTGCAACTTCAGGTGACGGAGTTCGCGCTGGCCGATGCGGCCCGGGCCATGCAGTGGATCACGCAGCGCGGCCACCGTGGGCGCGCCGTGCTCGTGCCCTGAGCGGGCAGGGCACGCAGCTCACTCGTCCTCGTCGTCCTCCGACTCGTCGGACGGGGCGCCTTCATGCAGTTCGATCATGCGGCGCAGTGTGCTTTTCAGCGCCTCGGCGCTTTCCAGCCCGAAGGGCTCCAGCACGCGCATCTCGTGCTCGTGCGCCAGTTCCATCAGATGCCCCACGGTGCGTTCGCCCGCCTCGGTGATGCGCACCAGCGTGATGCGGCGGTCACTCTCGTGGGGCAGGCGCTCCACGTGGCCGCGCTGGGCCATGCGGTCGAGCATGCGCGTGACCGTGGGCTGCTTCATCACCGCGATCTGCGCCAGGCGCCCGATGCTGATGGCGTCGCCGCCCGCCAGCGAGGCCAGCACCCGCCACTCCGACACGGAGAAGCCGTGCTGGCGCGCTACCTTGTGGAACTCGGACGAAATCAGGTGGCTTGCCTGCGCCAGCAGGGCCGCCAGGTAGTCCTCGACAAAGCGTCGCCCGGGCGCAGCCGCGGGCGACGCACGGGGGGCTCGGCGAGGCGTCTTGGCAGGCACGCTGCTTGCATGTCTAGGGTTATTCATGATTGTGGATAGATTCAGTTCTAAAGAATATACGGCCTGCGGACAATTTTCGTCCGAGGGTTTTCAAGGAGCAGCATGGCTGAGCGTTCCTTTGTCGAAGAAGTCAAGAAGCTGAAGCTTTCCGAAGGCGAGGTTTTCAGCGGAGAAGGCATTCTGGCGGTGACCAAGGCACTGCTGGAATCCGGCGTCGCCTACGTCGCCGGCTACCAGGGTGCACCGATCTCGCACCTGATGGATGTGCTGGCCGACGCGCAGGACATCCTGGCCGAGCAGGGCATCCGGTTCGAGAACAGCGCCAGCGAGGCCACCGCGGCCGCGACCCTGGCCGCATCGGTGAACTACCCGCTGCGCGGCGCCGTGACCTTCAAGGCCACCGTGGGCACCAACGTCGCGTCGGACGCGCTGGCCAACCTGGCCTCGGGCGGCGTCACCGGCGGTGCGCTCATCATCGTGGGCGAGGACTACGGCGAGGGCTCCTCCATCATGCAGGAGCGCAGCCACGCCTTCGCGATGAAGTCGCAGATCTGGCTGCTGGACCCGCGGCCCAACCTGCCGTCCATCGTCGAGGCGGTCAAGACCGGCTTCGACCTGTCGGAAGCCAGCAGCACGCCGGTGATGCTGCAGCTGCGCATTCGCGCCTGCCACGTGCACGGCCAGTTCGTTGCCGGCGCCAACCGCCCGCCCGAGTTCACGCTGAAGGACGCGCTGGAGCAGCCGCAGCGCGACGTGAGCCGCATCGTGCTGCCCCCGGCCAGCTTCGTGCACGAGCAGGAAAAGGTGCGCGAGCGCTGGCCCGCCGCGGTGCGCTTCATCGAGGAGCGCAAGCTCAACGAGTTCTTCGACGGCGACGCCGGCGACCTGGGCGTGATCGTGCAGGGCGGCAGCTACAACACCCTGATGCGCGCCCTGGAGCGCCTGGGCCTGGCCGACGTGTACGGCAATACCCAGGTGCCGCTGTACGTGATGAACGTGGCCTACCCGGTCATCGACAGCGAGGTGGTCCGCTTTTGCGAAGGCAAGCGTGCGGTGCTGCTGGTGGAGGAGGGGCAGCCCAACTTCATCGAGCAGAACGTGGCCACCATCTTGCGCCAGTCGGGTGTCGACGCCGAGCTGCACGGCAAGGACCTGCTGCCCGTGGCCGGCGAGTACACCACCGCCGAAGTGCTCAAGGGCGCGCGCGCCTTCTTCCAGCACTACGGCCGCATCGCGCCGCAGCCCAAGGCCGAGCCGGTGCGCAAGGTCATTCCCCTGGTGGCGGCGCCTGCGGACCTGCCCGCGCCGCCCGAGCCCGACCAGCCCATCGAGACCGTGGTGCATGCGCGCCCGCCTGGCTTTTGCACCGGCTGCCCCGAGCGCCCGATCTTCAGCGCGATGAAGCTGGTGGAGCGCGAGCTGGGCCCGCACCATGTGAGCGCCGACATCGGCTGCCACCTGTTCTCCATCCTGCCGCCCTTCCACCTGGGCAACACCACCATGGGCTACGGCCTGGGCGCGGCCGGTGCGGCGGCGCTGAACGTGCCGGCGGGCAAGCGCGCCATCTCGGTGATGGGCGACGGCGGCTTCTGGCACAACGGGCTGACCAGCGGCATCGCCAACGCGGTGTTCAACCGCAGCGACAACCTCACCATCGTCGTCGACAACAACTACACCTCGGCCACCGGCGGGCAGGACATCCTCTCGTCCAAGGCGAACAACGCCACGCGCAGCACCGGCCACGAGATCGAGCAGGCCGTGCGAGGCGTGGGCGTGAAGTGGGTGAAGACGCTGCGCCGCACCTACGACGTGGCCGGCATGCGCGACACGCTGCGCGAGGCGCTCACCACCAAGGAGAAGGGCCCCAAGGTCCTGATCGCGCAGTCCGAATGCATGCTCAACAAGCAGCGCCGCGAGAAGCCGCTGGTGCGCAAGGCGCTGGCCAACGGCGAGCGCGTGGTGCGCGAGAAGTTCGGCGTGGATTCGGACACCTGCACCGGCGACCACTCCTGCATCCGCCTGTCCGGCTGCCCGTCGCTGTCGATCAAGCCCAACCCCGATCCGCTGCGCAGCGACCCGGTGGCTACCGTGCTGGACAGCTGCGTGGGCTGCGGCAACTGCGGCGACGTGTCGCATGCGGCGGTGCTGTGCCCTTCCTTCTACAAGGCGCAAGTCGTGAGCAACCCCACCGGGTGGGAGCGCCTGCGCGAGCGCGTGCGCGCCTCGGTCATCGGCTGGATGCAGCGCGGTGACGCCAGGCGGCGCCAGAAGTACGCGTTCTGACGCGCCAACAAGAACAAGACCCCACGATGAACGCAGCGCAACCTATCAAGATCGCGATCCTCGCCATGGGCGGCGAGGGCGGCGGCGTGCTGGCCGACTGGATCGTCGACCTCGGCGAGCACAACGGCTACATCGCCCAGACCACCTCGGTGCCCGGCGTCGCGCAGCGCACCGGCGCCACCATCTACTACGTCGAGATGTTCCCGCGCGAGCGCGCGCAGGCCGACGGCGGCCGGCCGGTGCTGGCGCTGATGCCGCTGCCCGGCGACGTGGACGTGGTGCTGGCTTCCGAGCTCATGGAAGCCGGCCGCGCCGTGCAGCGCGGGCTGGTCACTTCGGACCGCACCACGCTGCTGGCTTCCACGCACCGCGTGTACTCCATTGCCGAGAAATCGGCCATGGGCGACGGCCGGGTGGACAGCACGCAGCTGCTGGCCCACGCGCAGCGCGCAGCCAAGCGCTTCGTGCGCTTCGACATGGCCAAGGCGGCCGAAGAAAGCGGCAGCGTGATCAGCGCGGTGCTCTTCGGCGCATTGGCCGGCACCGGCGTGCTGCCGTTCAGCCGGGCGCAGTTCGAGGCCACCATCGAGCGCGGCGGCGTGGGCGTCAAGCCCAGCTTGCGCGCTTTCGGCGGTGCCTTCGAGCGAGCCCGGATGGAAGGCGAACCCGCGCAGGAAGCCGCAGCCCTGTCGCAGCGCGAGCCCGCGCCCACGCACCCGGCGGTGCGCGCGCTGGTGGAGCGTGTGCGCAAGGACTTTGCCGCGCCGCTGCAGCCCACGCTGCTCGAAGGCGTGCGCCGCCTCATCGACTACCAGGACACGGACTACGCCGCCACCTACCTGGACCGCGTGCAAGCCGTCCAGGCGATCAAGGTCGACGACGGCGGCCGCCTGAACGAAGCCGTTGCGCGCCACCTTGCGCTTTGGATGTCGTATGAAGACACCGCGCGCGTCGCCTCGCTGAAGACCCGCGCCACCCGCTTCGAGCGCGTGCGCGGCGAATCGGGCGCCAACGACGACCAGCTGGTGGCCATCAACGAATACATGCACCCGCGCCTGCAGGAAATCTGCGAGACGCTGCCCGGCGGCCTGGGCCGCTGGCTGATGAACTCGGGCGCCCCGCGCCGCCTGGTCGACCGCATGACGAAGAAGGGCCGCGTGGTGCGTACCAGCTCGCTGCGCGGCTACCTCATGCTGCGCTGCGTGGCCGCGGCCAGCCGCTGGCGCCGCGGCACCACCCGCTTTGCGGAAGAGAACGCGCTCATCGAGCAGTGGCTTGCGCACATTGCGCGCGTGGCCGCCTTCAACCCCGCGCTGGCCCTCGAAGTGGCCCAGTGCCAGCGGCTGGTGAAGGGCTACAGCGACACCCACGAGCGCGGCAAGCGCAACTACCAGCTGCTGATGGACGCGGCCCAGCGCGCCGGCGCCAACCTGGCGCCGGCCACCCTGCGCGAGTTGCGCGATGCGGCACTGGCCGACGAACACGGCAAGCAACTGAAGGCCAAGCTGGCGCAGTACGCGCTGGGTTGAACGAAGGAGTCCCAGGGATGACCCATCCGGCACCTGCCACCCTGAACCTGCGCGTCGTCGAGGCGCGCAGCCTGAATCCGCTCATCCGCATGCTTCGGCTGGCGGCGCCCGATGGCGCCGCGCTGCCGGGCTACAGCGCCGGCGCGCACATCCGCGTGCAAGTCAAGCTCGCGGACGGCCGGCAGGACTGGCGCCACTACTCGCTCATCAACACCTCGCCGCGCATGGACGCGACGGCTGCGCCCACCGAGTACCTGATCTCGGTGCGCCGCGAAGATACGGGCCGCGGCGGCTCGCGCTTCATGCACGAGGGCCTGCAGGCCGCGGACAGCGTGCTCATCGAAGCGCCCAAGAACGACTTCCCGGTGCATGAAGGCGCGCCGCGCGCGGTGCTGATCGCCGGCGGCATCGGCGTCACGCCGCTGGTGAGCATGGCCGCGCGCCGCAAGGCCGAGGGCGCCCCGGTGCGAATGCACTATGCCGGACGCAGCCGCGACCTGATGGCCTACCTGCCCGAGCTGCAGGCGCTGCTGGGCGACGACCTGGTGGTCCACGCCGACGCCGAAGCCGGCGCGCCGCTGGACATCGCCGGGCTGCTGGACGGCTGCGAAGCCAGCGACCAGCTCTACGTCTGCGGCCCCAAGGTGATGCTGGACGCGGTGCTGGCCGCCACCCAGGCGCGCGGCTGGACGCATGACCGCGTGCACTTCGAGCTGTTCACCGAGCCGGTGGTGGAAGAGGGCGACCACGCCTTCGAGGTGGTGCTGGCCCAGTCGGGCAAGACCTTCACCGTGCCGGCCGACCAGACCATCCTCGACTGCCTGATCGAGCACGGCTGCGACCCCATGTTCGACTGCAAGCGCGGCGAATGCGGCGTGTGCACCACGCCGGTGATGGAAGGCGAGATCGACCACCGCGACTACGTGCTCACCAACCGCGAGAAGGCAGAAGGCAACGTCATGCAGATCTGCATTTCGCGCGCCAAGGGCGCCAGGCTGGTGCTCGACATCTGAGCGTCCGAACAAGGAAAGAAGGAAGGAGACCCACCGATGACCACCTACCGCGGCAATCCCGAAGCGATCCGCGCCCTGGTGCAGCCCGACCGGGTGCACCGCGACCTCTACATCAACCAGGAACTGTTCGAGCTGGAGCAGGAGCACTTCTTCGCCAATACCTGGAACTACGTGGGCCACGAGAGCCAACTGCCCAAGAACGGCGACTACATCCAGGCCGACATCGCCGGCCGCCCGCTGATCGTGGTGCGCCACAGCGACGGCTCGGTGCGCGCGATGATGAACCGCTGCGCCCACAAGGGCTCGCGCCTGGTGAGCGCGCCCTGCGGCAACACCGGCAAGTTCTTCCGCTGCCCCTATCACGCCTGGACCTTCAAGACCGACGGCTCGCTGCTGGCCATTCCGCTGAAGAACGGCTACGAGGGCACCAACCTGCACGAGTGTGAATCGGCCAAGGGCCTGACGGTGGTGAAGAACGTGCGCAGCCACCGCGGCTTCATCTTCGTGAAGATCAACGACGCGGGGCCGGACTTCGAGGAGTACTTCGGCGATTCGCTCAGCTCCATCGACAACATGGCCGACCGCTCGCCCGAGGGCGAGCTTGAAATCGCCGGCGGGTGCCTGCGCTTCATGCACCAGTGCAACTGGAAGATGTTCGTCGAGAACCTGAATGACACCATGCACCCCATGGTGGCGCACGAGTCCTCGGCCGGCACCGCCAAGACCATGTGGGCCGACAAGCCGGCCGACGCGCCCAAGCCCATGGCCATCGAGCAGTTCGTGCCCTTCATGTCGGACTACAAGTTCTTCGACGACATGGGCATCCGCACTTACGACAACGGCCACAGCTTCACCGGCGTCAACTTCAGCATCCACAGCAAGTACTCCGCCATTCCGGAGTACGACAACGCCATGAAGGCGCGCTATGGCCAGGAGAAGACCGCGCAGATCCTGGGCATGGCGCGCCACAACACGGTGTACTACCCCAATCTCACCATCAAGGGCGCGATCCAGGCCATCCGCGTGGTCAGGCCGATCTCGGCCGACAAGACGCTGATCGAGAGCTGGACCTTCCGCCTCAAGGGCGCGCCGCCCGAGCTGCTGCAGCGCACCGCCATGTACAACCGGCTCATCAACTCTCCCTTCTCGGTGGTGGGCCACGACGACCTGCAGGCCTACCGCGGCATGCAGGCCGGCCTGCACGCCAGCGGCAACGAGTGGGTCAGCCTGCACCGCAACTACGACCCGGCCGAACTCAAGGGCGGCGAGCAGACCACCGGCGGCACCAACGAATTGCCGATGCGCAACCAGTACCGCGCCTGGGCGGAACGAATCACGGAGACCATGTGATGGCAGTCGCCGCAATCACCCGCCAGGACCTGATCGACTTCGTCGTGAAGGAGTCGCGCCTGCTCGACGCCAAGCAATACGAGGAGTGGAACGCACTCTTCACCGACGACGCCTTCTACTGGGTGCCGGCCGCGCCAGAGCAGGAAGACGGCCTGAACCACTGCTCGCACATGTACGAGGACAAGCTGCTGCGCGAGCTGCGCATCGAGCGCCTGAAGAGCCCGCGCGCCTTCTCGCAGCAGCCGCCCAGCCGCTGCCATCACCTGTTGCAAGTGCCTGCGGTCGAGACCTTCGACGAGGCTGCCAACGAGTACGTGGTGCGCACCGAGTTCCACTACACCGAGTCGCAGGGCGACGAACTGCAGTTCTACGTCGGCACCTTCTTCCACCACCTCAAGCAGGTGGATGGCGCGCTGCGCATGACGCTCAAGCGCGTGAACCTGCTGAACTGCGACGCGGCGTTGCCGGCGGTGCAGCTTTTCATCTGAGGTGGCGGCGCATATGAACGCAACCGTTCACCAGGTCTTTGCCGCCACGGCAGCCCGCACGCCCAGCGCTGAGTTCCTGTTCACCGAGTCGGTCACCGCGAAGGCGTACGGCATTGCCGCCGGCCCGCTGCATTGGGGCACCGCCGCCGCCGAGGTCGAACGCCTTCGCCAGGCCTACCAGAAAGCCGGCTGGGGCCATGGCCACCGCGTGGGGCTGCTGCTGGAAAACCGCCCGGCCTTCCTGCTGCACTGGCTGGCGCTCAACGCCCTGGGCGCGAGCGTGGTGCCCATCAATGCCGAGATGCGCTCGGCCGAGCTCATCTACCTCATCGGACACAGCGAGATCGGCCTGGCCGTGACGCTGCCCGAGCGCGCCGCCGACCTGCGCGCGGCGGCCGAACAGGCTGGCGTGCCCTTCGCCACCATGGGCGCGGACGATGCGGTGCCGCAGGCCAAGGCGCCCGCGCCGCGTGCCGGCGAGCCCATCGGTCCTTCGAGCGAATGCGCGCTGCTCTACACCTCGGGCACCACCGGGCGGCCCAAGGGTTGCATCCTCGCCAACGACTACTTCCTGCGCGCCGGCCAGTGGTATGCGCAGCTCGACGGCGTGTGCAGCATCCGACAGGACACCGAGCGCGTCATCACGCCGCTGCCGCTCAACCACATGAACGCGATGGCGTTTTCCACCATGGTGGTGCTGACGGCCGGCGGCTGCCTGGCGCAACTGGACCGCTTCCATCCCAGAAGCTGGCTGGCCAGCGCCCGCGAAAGCCGCGCCACCATCGTCCACTACCTGGGCGTGATGCCGGCCATGCTGCTTTCGGCCGCACCTTCCGCGGCAGACCGCGACCATGCCATCCGCTGGGGCTTCGGCGCCGGCGTGGACAAGAAGAACCACGCGCCTTTCGAAGAGCGCTTCGGTTTCCCGCTGGTCGAGGCCTGGGCCATGACCGAGACCGGCGCGGGCGGCTGCATCATGGCCAACCGCGAACCGCGCCTGGTGGGCAGCAGCTGCTTCGGCCGCCAGCCCGACTTCATGGACATGAAGCTGGTCGATGAAGAAGGCAAGGAGGTCGGTGTCGATGCACCGGGCGAACTGCTGGTACGCACCCGCGGCGACGATCCGCGCAAGCACTTCTTCGCGGGCTACCTCAAGGACGAGGCTGCCACCAGGGAGGCGTGGGCCGACGGCTGGTTCCACACCGGCGACCTGGTGCGCCGGGACGCGCAGGGCAACCTGTTTTTCGTCGACCGCAAGAAGAACGTGATCCGCCGCAGCGGCGAGAACATCTCCGCCGTGGAAGTGGAAAGCGTGCTCAACCAGCACCCGGCGGTGAAGACCTCCGCCGTGGCCGCCACGCCCGACGAGGTACGCGGCGACGAGGTGCTGGCCTGCATCGTGCTGCGCGAGGACGTGAGCAACGGCAACCCCGCACAACTGGCCGCCAGCATCGTCGACCATGCGTTGGCCCAGCTCGCCTACTACAAGGCGCCGGGCTACATCGCCTTCGTCGATGCGCTGCCGCTCACGCCGTCGCAGAAGATCCAGCGCGGCCAGTTGCGCGACCTGGCGCGCGCGCTGCCGGGGCAGGGTGGCTGCATCGACACGCGCGGCATGAAAAAGAGGCAACCATGAGCAGAAGGCGCCTGTCCTACGAAGGCGTGGCCGTCGCGGTGCCGGTAACGGTGCCCTACGTGCGCTACTCCACCCACACGGCGCACTGGTTCATCGGCGCGGCCGTGGCGGCGCTGGTCAAGCAAAGCGGCATTCCCAAGGAAGAGATCGACGGCCTGTGCCTGTCGAGCTTCTCGCTGGTGCCCGACACGGCCGTGGGCGTGACCCAGCACCTGGGCCTGTCGCCGCGCTGGCTGGACCATGTGCCCACCGGCGGTGCGTCCGGCGTGATGTGCCTGCGCCGTGCCGCCCGTGCCGTGCAGGCCGGCGATGCCGATGTGGTGGCCTGCGTGGCGGCCGACACCAACCACGTCGACTCCTTCCGCCAGACCCTGGGCGCGTTCAGCAACTTCTCGCGCGACGCCACCTACCCCTACGGCTCGGGCGGCCCGAATTCGATCTTCGCCTTCATCACCGCCAACTACATGCGTACCTACGGCGCGCGGCGCGATGACTTCGGCCGCATCGCGGTGGACCAGCGCACCAACGCGCTGGCCAACCCCAACGCGCTGTTCAAGAAGGGCCTGACGCTGGACGAGTACATGGCGGCGCGGCCCATCTCCGACCCGATCCACCTGTTCGACTGCGTCATGCCCTGCGCAGGCGCCGAAGCCTTCCTGGTGATGAGCGAGGAAAAGGCACGCGACCTGGGCTTGCCCCACGTGGTGATCCGCGGCGCCATCGAGCGCCACAACGCCTTTGCCGACGACCCTGTGATGGTGCAGGGCGGCTGGCGCATGGACCGCGGCGACCTGTATGCGCAAGCCGGCATCCAGCCCAGCCAGGTCGACTTCATCCAGACCTACGACGACTACCCGGTGATCGTGATGATGCAGTTCGAGGACCTGGGCTTCTGCGAGAAAGGCGAGGGGCCCGAGTTCGTGCGCGCGCACGACATGACCTATGCCGGCAGCTTTCCCAACAACACCAGCGGCGGGCAGCTTTCGGTGGGGCAGGCGGGTGCGGCCGGCGGCTTCCTGGGCATGACCGAGGCGATCCGCCAGCTCACCGGCCAGGCGGGCAAGCGTGCCGTGAAGGACGCGCAGTTGGGCATGGTGTGCGGCTTCGGCATGGTCACTTATGACCGGTGCCTGTGCACCGGCGCAGTGATTCTCGGGAGGTCCGAATGACGATGCCCTTGATGCGCCCCAAGCGCAAGAACCCCGTCCTGCGCACGCGGCAGATGAACCTGCCGCCGGGCCAGCGTGGCCGCGTGGCCCTGAACCTGACCGCGGCGGCCGCCGAAGGCCGCCTGGAACTGCAGGTGTGCGAAGACTGCGGCACGGTGCAGTACCCGCCGCGCGAGGCCTGCAAGAAGTGCCTCTCTGCCGCCCTGCGCTGGCGCCAGCAATCCGGCGAAGGCCAGCTGATCTCCAGCACCACGCTGCACCACAGCAACGACCTCTTTTTCCGCGAGCGCCTGCCCTGGCGGCTGGGCCTGGTGCACCTGGATGCCGGCCCCACGCTGGTGGTGCACCTGCATGGCGAGGTAGAGGACTCGAAAGAGACACTCACCCGCGTGCGTGTCGGCGCCCGGCTCGACCGCGCCGGACAAGCGGTACTCATTGGATTTCCGAACGAAGGGAGCCCCCACATGGCCGACGACAAGATGCTGCGCGAAATGACCAGCGACCCCAAGTTCCGCAAGGTGCTCGTCACCGACGGCAAGACCCCCGTGGGCCAGGAGGTGGTGCGCGCCCTGGTCAAGGCCGGCGCCGACATCGTCTGGGTCGGCCATGCCGAGCCCTGGAAGAAGCTGGGCGGGCTGGACGACATCGGCGCGCTGCCGCAAGTGACGCTGGTGCCGCTGGACCTGACCAACGGCCGCCAGGTGAGCGAGCTGGCCGGCGAGATCGGCGGCAAGGTCGACATCGTGATCAACACGGCCGAAGTGCACCGCACCTTCGGTATCGGCGCACGCCGCGGCACGGACGTGGCCAAGGCGGAGATGGACATCAACTACTTCGGCCTGCTGCGCCTGGCGCAGGAGTTCGGCCCGGCGCTCAAGGGCCGCTCGGCCGACGGGCAGAGCTCGGCCACCGCGTGGGTGAACCTGCTGTCGGTGTATGCGCTGTCCAACTTCCCGCCGCATGGCACCTTCAGCGCATCGAAGGCCGCGGCCTATTCGCTGGCCCAGTGCCTGCGTGCGGAAATGCGTCCGGCCGGCATCCGCGTGATCAACGTGTTCCCCGGCCCCATCGACGACGAATGGAACCAGCACGTGCCGCCGCCCAAGCTCGCGCCTGCGGCCCTGGCCAACGCGATCGTGAAGGCGCTGCGCGACGGCGTGGAAGACATGTACCCGGGGGACGTGGCACAGGAATGGCTCGAGCGCTGGCGCGACAACCCCAAGGTCCTGGAACGCGAGTTGGCGGCAGGCGGCTGAACCAGGCAAGGAACGAACGATGACGACACAGACTTTGACTTCCGCCGCCGGCGCCCTGGGCGCCCTGGTGAGCGCCCTGGCCAGCAACCGCATCCGCGTGGTCGACCTCACGCAGACGCTCACGCCCGAGTTCCCGCAGATCGCGCTGCCGCCCGAGATGGGCCAGTGCTGGCCCTTCCGCATCGAGGAAGTGTCCAAGTACGACGAGCGCGGCCCGGGCTGGTACTGGAACAATTTTTCCTGCGGCGAGCACACCGGCACGCACTTCGACGCGCCCATCCACTGGATCTCGGGCCGCGACCTGCCCAACAACTCGGTGGACACGATTCCCGTGCAGCACTTCGTGGCGCCGGCCTGCGTCATCGACTGCTCGCAGCAGGTGAAGAAGGACCCCGACTACCTGCTCACGGTGGAGGACATCGAGCGCTTCGAGGTCGCGCATGGCCGCATCCCCACCGGCGCCTGGGTGCTGATGCGCACCGACTGGTCCAAGCGGCAGGACCCGGAGGCCTATCAGAACTTCGACGAGACCGGCCAGCACACGCCCGGCCCGAGCACCGAGGCGGTGCGCTTCATGGTCGAGCAGCGCGAAGTGCTGGGCTTCGGCTCCGAGGCCATCGGCACCGATGCCGGCCAGGGCTACCACCTGCGCCCGCCGTATCCGTGCCACTACTTCATGCACGGCGCCGGCCGCTACGGGCTGCAGTGCCTGAGCAACCTCGACCAGCTGCCGCCCACGGGCAGCGTGCTGATCTGCCCGCCGCTGAAGATCCAGAAGGGCAGCGGCAGCCCCTTGCGCGTGCTGGCGCTGGTGGAGGACGCACGATGAGCGCGCCGCTCGTTGCGGCCGTGACCGGTGGCAGCGCCGGCATCGGCAAGGCCATCTGCGAAGACCTGCTGGCCAGGGGCTACGAGGTGGTCTCGCTGGCGCGCCGCGCCGCCGACATCGCCCACCCCAAGATGCACAGCATCGAGGTCGACCTGATGGATCGTGCCGCCACCGCGCAGGCCGCCCGGGAACTG
>JAFECZ010000449.1 GCA_018241905.1 Pseudomonadota bacterium | reverse complement strand
GGCCAGCCGGGCCGGAGGCAGCATCGATATCGGCGGGAGAAACATCCTCATCCAGAACAACTTCCAGCCCGTCGGCAACTTCTTCGACGCCAGCGGCGCAGGCAGCGGCGGAACCATCACCGTGCGCGGCACGGGCGGCATCGCCATCGACCAGAACGTGGGCATGGCGGCCGACGCCGTTTCCGCGTCGGGCAACGGCGGCACCATCCGCGTCGTGGCCGGCGGCGACCTGCGCAGCTACGGCAGCTACACCGCGCGCGGCGGCCAGCAAGGCGGCAACGGCGGCCTGGTGGAAACCTCGGGCACGAACTTCGACCTGACCGGCATCCGCGTGGATGCCTCGGCGCCGCAAGGCATCGGCGGCACCTGGCTGCTGGATCCGGCCAACGTCACCATCGCGCACGGCACCGCCAGCGGCAGCCTGCCCGGCGATCCGTTTGCGCCGCTGTCCGACTCCACCGTGCAAGACGGCGACATCAACGCCGCGCTCAACAAGGGCACCAGCGTCACCATCGCCACAACCGCACCCAACGGCAATTCCTTCGGGGGCGACATCGGCTTCAACGAAGGCGTGGTGATCAACGTCGACAGCGGCACGTCGCCGGTCAATTTCAACCTGCAGGCCTGGCGCAACATCAGCGGCTTCGACACCACGATCCAGTCCCAGTCGCAGCCCGTGTCGGCGGCGCCGCTGAACGTGAACTTCGCGGCGGGGCTGAGCGGCAACAGCGGCACCATCAGCCTCAACAGCGGCAGCATCACCACCAATGGCGGCAACGTGACCATGACGGCGCTGGGCAACGACTTCAGCGGCTGCGCCATCTGCCTGAACAACATGCCGATCAATACCCTGGGCACCACGGGCGACGGCAGCGTGAACCTGTCCGTGCCCGCGCCCGGCTCCACCGTGCCCCTGGGCGGCTTCACGACGGCGGCCATCAACCTGGTCGACACCGACATCACGGCCGGCCGCGGCAACGTGGACATCACCGGCTTCGCGCAGAACGGCACCGGCGTGCGGGTGCAAGGCTCGCTGTTCTCGGTCGAGGGCGGGCAGGGCGTCATCACCACCACCACGGGCCACATCAACATCACCGGCGTGGGCGCGTTCTCAAGCAACAGCAGCGACGGCTCGGGCCAGGGCGTGGTCATCAGCAATGCGCGCGTGGCCAGCGTGGACGGCAACATCGCGGTGCGCGGCTTGCGGCAGGTGGCGGGCGACGAGTCCGGTCCGCCACCGGGCAACGGCGTGCTGCTGCAAAACGGTGCGCAGATCGCCACCACGGGTGCGGGCGACATCGAGGTCACGGGCGAGACGCAGGGCGCCGGCGCGGGCCTGGTGCTGACGGCGGCAGTGACCGACCCGCAGCTCGTGAACTACCCGGCCTCGACCATCGACGGCAACCGCAACGTGGTGCTGCGCGCCAGCAACGACCGCAGCAGCGATGCCATTGTTCTGAATGGCACCGTGCGCGCCGGGCAGGTGCTGGACCTGCGCCCGGGTGGCGTCAATGCGGCCACCGGCGCGGGCGAAGACCGCACCGCCGAGCCGATCTACCTGATGGGCAATCCGACGCCGGCGCCTGCCGTCTTCGCCAGCGCGTTCCTGGTCGCGCCTTCCCCGTCGGCTGGCTCGGACCCGGGCGGCTTCTGGATCTCGACGGACGAGATGAGCCGGCTCACGGCCGCCGCCATCGTGGCGGGCGGCAGCACGCATGCGGCGGACATCCACGTGCTGGCGCCGCTGGTCAGCAGCGTGCCGATCACGCTGCAGAACAACGCGGGCGGCAACATCGACCTCGGCGCGCCGGTGTCGGCGCCCACGCTGGGCCTCATCAGCGGCGGCAACATCACACAGGCGGCCGGCGCCAGCATCACGGCCGGAACGCTGCTGGCGCAGTCGCTGGGCGGCAACGTGATCCTCAGTGACCCCGGCAACGCGGTAAGCGCCGACACGCTGGGCGGCGGCGCGGCCGGGCGCTTCGAATTCGTCAACAGCGGGCCGCTGAAGTTGGGGCCGGTGTCCGTCATCGGCTACGACTCCAACGGCAACCAACCGCAGGTGGTGGCCGCCGCCTCGATGGCGGCCAACACCATGCTGGTGCGCACGCTCTCCGGCTCGCTGACGCTGGACACCGCGGTGAGCACCACCGGCGGCGCCGACCTTGTCGCGGCCACCACCTTCCAGAACCCCGGCGGCGGCAGCCTGGGCGGCGCGCCCTGGCGCGTGTGGGCCGATACCTGGGTAGGCGAGTCGCGCGGCGGCCTGGCGGGTTCGGGCCAGTTGCCCAACCTGTACCACTGCGCCTACCTGGGCCTGTGCACGGTCACGGTGTCGCCGGGCGACAACCACTTCATCTACGCGCAGCAGCCAAGCCTCACGGTCAACATTGGCAACTTCGCGCGGCCGGTGGGCCAGCCCAACCCCAACTTCACCTACACGCTGGCGGGGCTGATACTGGGCGACACGGGCGCGGGCGTTGCCGGCACCATGGGCACCACGGCCGGCCTGCAAAGCCCGGCGGGGGTGTACCCGGTGTTCGGCACCTTCACCTCGGCCGAGGGCTACCTGGTGAACGTGGTGCCGGGCCAGTTGCTGGTGAGCAGCGTGCTGCCGCAGGCCGCGCGCTTCGTCGATGTGCTGCGCGAAGAGCCCACCACCTACCTGTACGACCGCAACATCGGCCAGGCGCCGATCTGCCTGGCCACCGGGCCGCTGGACGGCGAGCGGGCGCAGCAGGGCAACGACGTGCTGGCGCGCGAATGGTCGCGCGTGCGCACGCGGCCGAACCTCATCAGCTGCGTCGATACCGAAAGAAGCAACGGCTGCTCGGATTTCTGACTAGAATCCGCGGATCGATCGGGAGAGACTGGCGCGTTCGATTCAAGAAAGCGCCGGCGCCGAAGGAGCAACCGCCCCGGAAACTCTCAGGCAAAAGGACCGGTCGATGCAATCAACTCTCTGAAGAGCGCCCGGTTTCGTCCACCGGGACACCGCAGGAGCAAGCGGCACCACCCGGCAAAAAGGGTGGCAGGCCCGCGAATCTCTCAGGTACCAAGACAGAGGGGGCGCGCACCACGGCAATCAGGCCGTGCGCGCCTTCACATCTGACGTCTTGGAGCTTCTTTCATCATGCAATCGATCGCCGTCATCGGCGGTGGCATCACGGGTGTCACCACTGCCTATGCGCTGGCCAAGCGCGGCTTCTGCGTCACTCTGTTCGAGCGGCACCGCTATGCCGCCATGGAAACCTCGTTCGCCAACGGCGGCCAGCTCTCGGCCTCCAATGCCGAGGTCTGGAACCACTGGTCCACCGTCTGGAAGGGCATGAAGTGGATGCTGCGCGGCGACGCGCCGCTGCTGGTCAACCCCAAGCCGAGCTGGCACAAGCTGAGCTGGTTCGCCGAGTTCGTGGGCAACATCGGCCGCTACAAGGAAAACACCGTCGAGACCACGCGCCTGGCCATTGCCGCGCGCGAGCACCTGTTTGCCTGGGCGCAGGCCGAAGGCGTGGACTTCGACTTGAAGCGCGAAGGCATCCTGCACATCTACCGCGACAAGGCGGGCTTCGACCACGCGGCCAACGTCAGCAAGCTGCTGGCCCAGGGCGGGCTGGAGCGCCGCGCCGTCACGCCCGAGGAAATGCGCGCCATCGAGCCCACGCTGGCGGGCCGCTACTACGGCGGCTTCTACACCGAGAGCGATTCCACCGGCGACATCCACAAGTTCACCAACGGCCTGGCGGCGGCGGCGCAGCGCCTGGGCGTGCGCATCCTGTACGGGCAGGACGTGGTACGGCTGGACAGCGACGGACGGCAGGCCGGCGTTACCGTGCGCGACGAGAACGGCGCCACGCAGGCGCATCGCTTCGACAGCCTGGTGGTGTGCACCGGCGTGGCCAGCCGCGAGTTTGCGGCGCAGCTGGGCGATCGCGTCAACGTCTATCCGGTCAAGGGCTATTCGATCACCGTGAATCTGCTCGATGCCGCCAGCCAGGCCGCCGCACCCACGGTCAGCTTGCTGGACGACGAGACCAAGCTGGTCACCAGCCGGCTGGGCACGGACCGTTTCCGCGTGGCGGGCACGGCCGAATTCAACGGCGTCAATCGCGACATCCGCGCCGACCGCATCCGCCCGCTGGTGGATTGGGTGAACGAGTGCTTCCCCGGCGTGAACACGCGACAGGTGGTGCCGTGGGCCGGCCTGCGGCCCATGATGCCCAACCTGATGCCCCGCGTGGGCGCCGGCCGCAAGGCCAACGTGTTCTACAACACCGGCCACGGCCACCTGGGCTGGACGCTGTCGGCCGCCACGGCGGAGCTGGTGGCAGCGCAGATCCAGGGCGCGAGCGAGCGGGCGCAGCCGCGCTTTGCGGGTGCCGCAGCGGTGGCT
>JAFECZ010000448.1 GCA_018241905.1 Pseudomonadota bacterium | reverse complement strand
GAAGCTGTGCTGGCGGATCTTGACGCGGTGTCGGGTGCCGGCGAGGTCTTCGCGGCTCACGGAGACGGTCATGGGGGGTGTCCTTTCTTTATTGTTCAGTCGCGGTAGAAGGCTTCGACCTTGCCCTTGAGCTTGAGCATCAGCGGATTGCCCTTGCGGTCCAGCGTCTTGCCTGCGGGCACCTTGATCCAGCCTTCGCTGACGCAGTATTCCTCGACGTCGTGGCGCTCCTTGTCGTTGAAGCGGATGCCGATGTCGTGCTCGAAGATGGCCGCCACGTAGTGCGGGCTGCGGGGGTCGATGGACAGGTGGTCCGGGAGCGGCGGCTTGGAAGTGGTGTCGTTCATCTTGAAAACTCTCTTGCGCGGGGCGAGCGCCGGCGGCCCTCGCCAAACGCCCGATGATAGGCCCGCTGCCGAAGCGGGGGCATGACTCGTGCATGATGGTGATGCATGAGCTTTCCTGAAGAAAAACAACTGGACGAGCGCGACGGCCGCTACTTGCGCAAGGCCATCGTCTGGTCGCATGCCGGACGGCGGCGCGGCAACCGGCCCTTTGGCGCGGTGGTGGTGTCCGAGTCCGGCGAGATCCTGGCCGAGGCGCATTGCGACAGCAGCGAATCGGGCGATTGCACCGGCCATGCCGAGATCAATGCGGTGCGCATGCTGGGCCCGCGACGCCTTGCGCGCGAGGTGCTGGCCAAGGCCACGCTCTATTCCTCGGCCGAGCCCTGCGTGATGTGCGCGGGCGCCATCTTCTGGTCGGCCATCGGCCGCGTGGTGTACGGCGTCGACGCGCAGCGGCTGCGCGTGTTTCGCGGCCAGCACGCAGACCAGCGCGATGCGCAGCTGTCGTGCCGCGACGTGTTCGGCGCCTCGCCCCACCCCATCGAGTGCGTCGGGCCCGCATTGGTCGACGAGGCATTGGCTGCGCACATCGGCGCGTGGAAAGACTAGGAAGAAGCGCCCCATGTCATGGCACGCCCGGCTTGAGCTGAACTACACGCACGACGAGGCACGCAAGCGAAGCGTTGCGCGCTTCAGCCACGACGGCCCGCTGCGCATCCTGCAAAGCCTCTACCCCGAAGGCGACGCCATCTGCCACAACGTGCTCATCCATCCGCCGGGCGGGCTGGTGGGCGGCGACACGCTGGACATCGGGGTGCATGCCGGCCGCGGCAGCCACGGCCTGGTCACCACGCCGGGCGCGAGCCGCTTCTACCGCAGCGAAGGCGAAAGCGCGGTGCAAAGCACCCGCCTTGTGCTGGACGAGGGCGCACGCCTCGAATGGCTGCCGCTGGAGGCCATCTGCTACAGCGGCTGCCGCGCCGAGAACCGCCTGCGCATCGAGCCCGCCCCGGGCGCCGAACTCATGGGATGGGACGTGGCCGCCCTGGGCCTGCCCGGCGCCGGCCAGCCCTTCGAGCGCGGCAGCCTGCTGCAGCACATCGAGCTGCCCGGCGTGTGGCTGGAGCGCGGCCGAATCGACGCGGCCGACGCGCGCCTGATGAACGGCCCGCTGGGCCTGGCGGGCCAGCGCTGCCTGGCATCGCTGTTCTTCGTGGCCGGCTCGCCCATCGAGCGCGCGCGGCGCGATGCCGCATTGGAGGTTGCACGCAGCCTGGTCGAGTCCAGCACGCTGCGCGCCAGCGCGGGCGCGACCAGCCCGCATGCCGAGGTCATCGTGCTGCGCGTGCTTGCACCCGTGGTCGAGCCCGCCATGCAGTTGCTGCGCCAGGTGTGGAGTGCCTGGCGGGTCGCACTCTGGCAACTGGAGCCGGGCACGCCGCGAATCTGGGCCATGTAGGGCCATGTAGGACCAGGCGGGCCGGGCGAGCCGTTAGCCGCACCGGCCTTGGGGGCGAATGCATTCGGACACAGCTTCCGCGCGCAGCCCCTGACAGAATCGATGCAAGACCTGCCGGGCACGACCCGGCCGCTTGCCATGGACACCACCGCCTCCAGAAACCACGACATGGATGCAATGACGGAGCGCGCCACCTTTGCCGCGGTGCTCGTCACCCTGGTGCGGCAGCGGTGCGCCGAAGTGGGCACGCCGCGCACCTCGCGCACCGGCTTGCAGATGCGTGTGCCGGTGCACGAACGGCCCGCGGTGCGGCGCGGATTCGACGCGCTCATCGACCACGGCATCCTGGGCATGAGCGGCGAGGACATCGGCCTGACCACGCAGGGCCGGGTGTTCTCGGCCTACTGCCGGCGCATGCGCGGCGAGAGACTGCACGACGCCGAGGACGCGCGCGAGCCCGCAACGCTCAAGCGCCAGCTCGACGCCATCCAGGCCGATCCGCGCTTCGACCCCGACCACTCGCTCGACGAGGCCCGCTCGCTGCCCGGCCGGCTCGAAGAGCCGCCGCGCGAACGGCGCTCGCGCGGCCCGCTCATCTGGATCGTCCTGGCGCTCATCGTTGCCCTCGCCGGCGTGCTTCTTCTCGCCCGCCCGCCGACCTGATTCGCCGCGGCGGGCCTACACTGGCCGGCCTACGATCAGCGAACGGGAGCGGCAGATGCAGGACAACACCTTGCTGAGCGAGACCTTGCAGCAGATGGCGATCTTCGGCGGGGTCGACGACAAGGCGCTGAATTTTCTGCTGGCACGCTCGCGCACCTGCGGCTACGCCACCGGCAGCTACATCACCCGCGAAGGCGAGACCGGCACCGGCCTGTTCGTGCTGCTGGCCGGGCGTGTTGCGGTGCAGCGCCGCTGGGACGACCACCAGGCCCTCTTGCGCGAGCTGGGCGTGGGCGAGTGCTTCGGCGAAATGGCGCTGCTGGACCTGGGCAAGCGAAGCGCATCGGTGCTGGCCCTGCAGGACTGCAAGGTGCTCGAGATGGAAACCGGCCTGCTGCACGACTTCTTCGAGCACGACGCGCGGCAGTTCGCGCTGATGCAGATGAACATCGCCCGCGAGCTCAGCCGCCGGCTTCGCACCACCTTCAACACGCTCTTCAGCGCCGCCACGGCGAACGAGCGCGAAGTCATCGAGCGGCTGCTGCGCCAAGGCTGAAGAGGCAGTGTCCAGAAACCTGGTCGCCGGGGCCGGCGTCCCGTCCGACAGGGCTCGCGCGGGGCGCGGCCTAGACTGCTCTGGCATGCGAAGACGGACCCTTCTCGGCGCTGCGGGTGCCAGCGGTGCGGCCGGCGTCAAGGCCGGCGGGCGCAGCCTGAGCGAGACCTGGCTGTACGAGTGGGCACCGCCCGCGCTGCAATAGCGCAAGGTCTGAGACACGCGCCGTGACGAGCCGCCACCACGACATTCCCGTTCGGCTGGACCGCCTGCCCTGGTCGCTCTGGCACTGGCGCGTGGTGACCGCGCTGGGCGTGGCCTGGGTGCTCGACGGCCTGGAGGTGACGCTGGTCGGCTCGCTGGGCGGCGTGCTCGAGCGCGGCGACACGCTGGCATTGAGCGCAACCGAAGTGGGCGCCAGCGCGTCGCTCTACGTGGGCGGCGCGGTGCTGGGCGCCCTGGTCTTCGGCCGCATGGCCGACCGGCTCGGGCGCAAGCGCCTCTTCCTGCTGACCTTGGCGCTGTATGCCTGCGCGACCTTCGCCACGGCGTTCTGCACCGACTTTCTCTTCTTCGGGCTGTGCCGCTTTGCCACCGGCCTGGGCATCGGCGGCGAGTACGCGGCCATCAACTCCGCCATCGACGAGCTGATTCCGGCGCGCGTGCGCGGGCGCGTCAACCTGGCGATCAACGGCAGCTTCTGGCTGGGTGCGGCCCTGGGCGCGGGCCTGAGCCTGCTGCTGCTGGACGAGCGCGTGCTCGGGCCGCAGTGGGGCTGGCGCGCGTGCTTCGGACTGGGCGCAGTGCTGGCCGTGGCCATCCTGCTGGTGCGGCGCGATGTGCCCGAAAGCCCGCGCTGGCTGGCTCTGCACGGCCGGCCTGAAGAAGCCAGGCGCATCATCGAGCATATCGAGGAGCGGGTGCGGCGCGAATGCGGCGCGCTGCCCGAGTGTGTCGTTCCCGCTGCTGCGAGGCCGTTGCGCGCGCCCCGCCGCGCGCCGTCGATGCGCGAGGTACTGCACGTGCTTGTGCGCGTCTATCCGCGCCGCAGCGGCGTGGTGCTGGCGCTGATGGTTTCGCAGGCTTTTTTCTACAACGCCATCTTCTTCACCTACGCGCTGGTGCTCACGCGCTTTCATGGCGTGGCCGATTCGAAGGTGGCGCTCTACATCTTTCCCTTTGCGCTGGGCAACGTGCTCGGGCCGCTGCTGCTGGGACCGCTGTTCGACAACGTGGGGCGGCGGCGCATGATCGCCCTCACCTATGTGCTCTCGGGCATCGGCCTGGCGTTCACCGGCTGGGCCTTCATGCAGGGCTGGCTCGATGCGCGCAGCCAGACGCTGTGCTGGTCGGCCGTGTTCTTCCTGGCCT
>JAFECZ010000447.1 GCA_018241905.1 Pseudomonadota bacterium | reverse complement strand
TGTTCTACGACCTGACGCAGCGGCTGACGCTGCGCGGCCAGGCCGGCGAGCACTACGGGGCGGACCTGATCTACACCATCAAGTACGACTGAGGCGGGCGCGGGATGCAAGCTGCTAAAGTTCCCCCTGTGCCGTCCCTGTAGTTCAATGGATAGAACGGGGTCCTCCTAAGACTCAGATACAGGTTCGATTCCTGTCGGGGGCACCATCCCATCACCCGGGCAGTTGGCCATCATCGGCCCCTGCTCCCCCCATCTCCGAAGCCTCGATGCGCCCGTCGCGCACCGCCTTCTGCATCGCTTCGTAGTCGCGCTCGTTCTGGTCCGCGTACGCCTCGGCGAACGCCACCAGCGCATCGTCGAGCTGCTCCGACTTGCCCGCATAGCCCGCCAGCATGGCCGGATCGCCCGATTTCGCATGCGCCAGGGCCAGCGCCCAGCCGCAGTTGCTGCAGTGGCCCGACAGCCCCTCGGCCGAGCTGGTGCCGGGCTGGAAGTCGGGCCCGCCCTTCATGTCGCGCAGCTGGCGCACGTAGAAATGCTGGCCGTCCAGCTCGCCCCATCCCAGGAAGATGTCGGGCGAGCCCTGGATCATGCGCTGCCCGAACACCACGCGCTCGCCATGGTTGCGCGAGGCCTGGGGGTTCTTGAAATAAGGCGCCAGCACCGAGGCCTGCGCCTCCTTCACCTGCAGGAACAGCGGATCGCCGTCATCCACGCCCTGCAGGAACGCCACCCAGCAGCGCGTGCCCACGCTGCCCACGCCCACCACCTTCATCGCCACGTCCAGCAGCCGGTAGCGCTTGAGCAATGCCTGACGGTCCAGCGCGATCGAGGGCAGGTAGCTGCGCAGGAACAGGGCAACGCCCTCCTCGATGGGCCGGCCCTTGGCGGTGTGCGTCTGGCGCACGATGAGCGGGCGGCGCTCGATGATGCGCTGCTGGTTGTCCACCAGCTCGGTCATCTTCTCGAGCACCTGCGTGTGGCCGCGGCGCGCGGCCTTGCGAAGCATCTGCTCGGTGCGCTCGCGGGCTGGGCCGTCCATGGCCTGCAGAAGCTCGTCGCGGTCGATGCGCAGGTACCACAGCGCCAGGTGCCCCAGCCTGGCGAACTCGCGCAAACGCTGGCGGTAGCTGCGCACCGCGGCGCGCACCGCGCCCTGCTGGGCCACACGGTCAATGCCGATGTAGCGGCCGGCCACCACGGCGCTGGCCACCAGTCGCTTGAGATCCCACTCCCAGGCGCCGGGATGCGACTCGTCGAAATCGTTGATGCCGAACACCAGCTGGCGCTCCGGCGTCGCATACACGCCGAAGTTGTTGATGTGCATGTCGCCGCACGCCTGCACCGACAGGCCGGTGACCGCCGTGCCGTGCAGGTCGTGCGCCATGATGGCCGCCGAGCCGCGCAGGAAGGCAAATGGCGATTGCAGCATGCGCGCATGCCGCACCGGCACCAGTTCCGGCACGCGGTTCCTGCCCTGCTCGATGAGGACCTCGATGGGGTCGAAGCGCTTGCTGCGCGGCTTGAAGACCGCATGCTCGGTGCGCGGTAGTCGCTCGCGCAGCGTGCGGCCGTCGGCCAGGCGCTGCGCAACGCCGGGACGCGCGTCGGTGAAGGCTTCGAGCAATTCGATGGCAGACGGGGCGACGGGCATGGGGCGCCTGTTCTGGTGGTTGGTATGCGCCGCATTCTTTGGAGCGGCCCCCGAGCCGTCAAGCCGCGCGCAGCGAATCTGTCGAAAGGCTTTCGGCCAGGGCCGCAAGGGTTTCGCCCACGGGACGCTCGACCTTGAGCGCCAGCAGGTCGTCCGCACGCGTGCGCCCGAGGTTCACCGCGGCCACTGGCAGGCCGGCCGCGGCGGCCGCCTGCACGAAGCGAAAGCCCGAATACACCATCAGCGACGAACCGGCCACGAGCATCGCGTCGCAAGCCTGCAGGGCCGCGCGCGCAGCCACCACTCGCGACGGCGGAACGCTTTCGCCGAAGAACACCACGTCGGGCTTGAGCAGCCCGCCGCACTGCTCGCAGGCGGGAATGTCGAAGCCCGAAAAATCGCGGCCCTCGAGATCGGCATCGCCGTCGGGCGCGCTGCGTGCCGACAGGTGCGCCCACTCGGGGTTGCACGCCAGCAGCCTCGTCTGCAGCTGCGCGCGCGGTGTGCGCGTGCCGCAATCGGTGCAGCACACGGTGTCGATGCGGCCGTGCAGGTCGATGGTGGCGCGGCTGCCCGCCGCGTCGTGCAGGCCGTCGACATTCTGCGTGAGCAAGGTGTGCACGCGGCCGGCCGACTCGAGCCTGGCCAGCGCATGGTGCGCCGCGCCCGGCCGCGCTTCGCCCATGATGCGCCAACCAATGAGGCTGCGCGCCCAGTAGCGCTTGCGCGTGGCTTCGCTGCCCATGAAGGCCTGGTAGGTGACGGGGGCGGCGCGCTTCCAGTCGCCGTTGGCATCGCGGTAGTCGGGAATTCCGCTTTCGGTGCTGCAGCCGGCGCCGGTCAGCACGAAAAGCCGCGGATGGCGCCGCACGAATTCGGCAAGGTTGGCAGTGCTGTGGGCATGCATGCCCGCCAGCATAAGCCGCCTCAAGAAAGGCTGCTGCCGCTGGTAGATGCTGCGCCGGCCAGGGTCAGCGCCTGCAGCGCCTGCACCTCGGCATGCAGCGCCAGGGCCCAGGCACGGCGGTCGCGGCCTTGCGAGTCCTGCGGATCACCGAAGCGCACGTAGGCCGTCAGGGGCGGCGCGCTGAGCGTTCGCCAGACCGACTCGAGCAAGGTCTCGTCGCCGACATAGGCGGGCGCGAGGCTTGTTTCGCCGCTGCTTCTCAGCGCAAAGCGCAACGCTGCGGGCTGCACCGGCGCGCCGGCGGATATGGCGGCTTGCAGCAAGTTGGCGTGAAAGGGCAGCAGGGTGCGCCCATCGCCCGTGGTGCCTTCGGGAAAGACCGCGATCATGTCGCCGCCGCGCAGCGCCTCGGCCATGTGGTGCACCAGCCGCATGGCATCGCGCCGGCGTTCTCGCTCGATGTAGAGCGTGCCGGCGCCGGTCGAGAGGCTGCCGATCACCGGCCAGCCCTTGATGTTCGACTTGGCCACGAAGCGCACGTGCCGCGCCGCATGGATGGTGAGGATATCCAGCCACGAGATGTGGTTGACGATGAGCAGAACGGGCCCCTGCGCGGGCGGCGTGCCCTGCACCGCCAGCGAGATGCCGAAGATTTCCAGCATGCGGCGCGACCAGCGCTCCACCTCGCGCGCCTGGGCATCGGGCGACATGCGAGGAAAGCGAAAGCGGATCGTGCACCAGCCGCCCACTGCGTGAAGCACGGCACGCAGCAGCTTCCAGCACACGACGAGCAGGCGCATCAGGCCTGCTGCCGATAGACCATGCAGCCGCCCACCAGCGTGCTGCGCACGCGGCCGCGCAAGGCATAGCCCGCAAAGGGCGTGTGCTTGCCCTGGCTGTACAGCGCCTCGGGGTTCAACTGCCATTCGTGCGCCGGGTCGAAGATGCACAGGTCGGCGGTCTCCCCGGCCGCGATGCGTGCGGTGCCGGTGGCTGGCACCAGGCGCGCGGGCGCGCAGCTGACCACTTCCAGCGCGCGCCGAATGCCCGCGCCGCTTTGCTCGCCCCACTTCAGGGCCAGCGGCAACAGCAGTTCCAGGCCGGTGGCGCCAGGCTCCGCCTCGGCAAAGGGCAAGGTCTTGGCGTCGGTCTCGACCGGCGTGTGGTCGGACACCAGCGCATCGATGGTGCCGTCCGCCAGCGCGGCCGACAGCGCCTCGCGGTCGCGCTGCTGGCGCAGCGGCGGCGTCAGGCGCGCGCGGCTGTCGAAGTAGCCGATGTCGGTGTCGATCAGCAGCAGAGAGTTGATGCTGACGTCGCAGGTCAGCGGCAGGCCCTCGGCGCGTGCGGCACGCACCAGCTCGACGGCGGCTGCGCTGGACAGGCGGCACAGGTGCACCTTGGCGCCGGTGGAGCGCATGAGCTCGACGATGGTGAAGATGGCGATCGTCTCGGCCGCCACCGGTATACCCGCCAGGCCCAGGCGCGTGGCGAGCGGGCCGCTGGCCGCAACGCCCTTGCCCAGGTCGCGGTCCAGCGGGCGCAGCCAGAGCGTGTAGCCGAAGGTGGCGGCGTACTGCAGCGCGCGCTGCAGCACCTGCGTGTTGTTCAGCGGCACCTCGGCCTGGCCGAAGCCGACGCAGCCGGCCTCGGTGAGCTCGGCCATCTCGGTGAGGATCTCGCCCTTGAGCCCGCGCGTGATGGCCCCCAGCGGAAACAGGCGCGCCTTCTTGAGCTTCTCGGCGCGGTACTTGAGCATCTCGACCAGGCCGGGCTCGTCCAGCACCGGGTCGGTGTCGGGCGGGCACACCAGGCTGGTCACGCCGCCGGCCACCGAGGCGGCCA
>JAFECZ010000446.1 GCA_018241905.1 Pseudomonadota bacterium | reverse complement strand
TGTTCAAGGCGACCGACGATTTCGGCATTGAGGCTCTTAGACGTGCGATCCGCCTCATCCGACAGCCGCTTATGCAGCGTCCTCGGAATGCGAAGCGTGATGCGCGCGTAGCGGTCCTCGTCTTCTTCCATGACGCGATTGTTACACCGAAACAGTGTCACTTTCGCGCAAACTAGCTTGACACCATAACAGTGTCAGTTTCACAATCCATTTGACACCATTTCTATGTCACTCAAACATGACTGCATCCAACCTACATCAGAAGCCCGTCCAGGTCCGGATGAAGGCGGAAACGCATCGCTGGATTCACGAGCAAGCTCAAGCGCAAGAGCGCTCGGCGAACTGGATCATCAATCGCGTGCTGGAACAGGCGCGCGCGGAGTCTCAGAAAGGCCAGCAGCAATGAGCAACATCGTCCCCTACTCGTTCGAAGGCGCAAGCATCCGGGCCGTGCACATCGACGGCGAACCTTGGTTTGTCGGCAAAGACGTCGCCGAGGCACTGGGCTATGGCGATCCCACGACAGCCATCCGCTCGCACTGCAAGGGGGTGCAAAAGCTGCACCCCCTCCAAACCGCCGGCGGCCGCCAGGAGGTCCGCGTCCTTTCCGAGCCCGACGTCCTGCGCCTGATCGTGAACAGCACCCTGCCGGCCGCCGAACGTTTCGAGCGCTGGGTGTTCGAGGAAGTGCTGCCGTCGATCCGCAAGACCGGCACCTACGTCGTCGCGCCGTCGTCGCCGCTGAAACTCACCACCGAAGCGGCGCGCGCCTTTCCGCCGCTCTTCCGCGTGGCCAGGCTGCTCGGCTGCGACAAGAACGCGGCGGCCATCAGCGCCAACCAGGCGGTGTTCCAGCTTTCCAAAGTGAACCTGCTGCAGGGCCTGGGCCAGACGCACCTGGAGGCGGAGAGTCAGGACACCCAGTTCTTCACGCCAACCGAACTGGGCAAGCGCATCGGCACGAGCGCCCGCGGCGTGAATCTGTTGCTGGCCGAGGCTGGCATGCAGATGAAGCGCGGCGACGTGTGGGAAGTGACCGATGCCGGCCGCGAGTTCTGCCGCATCTACGACACCGGCAAGAAGCACGGCAGCGGCGTGCCGGTCACGCAGATCAAGTGGAGCCCGGCCGTGGTGCCGCTACTTGGCTCCGACAAGGAGGCCGCTTGATCGAAAAATCTTCATCGTTACCTTGCGCGATGGGGACCGCGCACAGTACTCTGAAAGCGCCCCAGAAAAGGCGAAGCCCCAAAGCAGGTCAGAGCGCTTTGAGGCTTCTAGATCCGAGAACCCTTGCACAGGAAACCCGAACCATGACAGATGTTATCGCGTCCGCACGTCCGGCCGCAACACGAGTTACGAAGCGCGCAACAGCAGTTACGAAGGCCGCTACTGGTGTCGCGCCGGCACCGACTGCCGCGCTTGGCGCCCAGCCGTCCAATTTGACCAGCACGCCGCGCGTCACAAGCGGCAATGCCATGCTCGGCTTGGATCGTCGATTCGATCCTACCTCGCAGTTGCTCGAAGCCGAGGCCGCCATTGCCGCAGTGGAAGTCTGCACTGCGCTCCATTGGGCCATCCTGCGCCTCATCGGGGCAGCTCAGGCCGAGCTTGCGCAGGCCAGCGAGAAGGGGCCGGAGCGCTTGGAAGTTGCCTCTCAATCTTTGGAAGAGGTGATGGCCGTCATCAACGCTGTGGAAGATGGTCTCGACGACTCCCTCGTCTATGCCGCTGGTACTTTGATCACCCTCGCCAAGGCCCAGATCGACGCGACGCTCGAACAGCAAGCCGTCGCCGCCGCGAACGGAGGTGCAGCATGAGCGCCGCCACCCTCGAGCGCCCGAAGAAGGCGGTTGCCGCCAAGGGGAGAACTGCCGAGGTCAACGACTTCTGCAGGGGCCGCGACCTGGCAATCGAGATGCTGAAAGCGGGGGAAGCTCAGGATGGCCGCGGCTGGACGGAACCGTTGCGGTGGGTTCGAGATGGCGAAGCGCAGAACCGCTTTGCGCTCCCCTTCCTGCAGCGCCTGCGTGCTGAGCCTGAACTGATGGACGGATTTGCTGCGGTGCTGTCCGGCCGACTGGGGACGGGCGACACCGTTCGCGCCGATTCCTTCGCCATCGATTGGGCCGAGTACCAAGCCGGGCCAGTCGGCGCTGACGGCACGCTCAACGAACCCTGCGACACGGCACAGATGCCGCAGGCCAAGCCAGCGGCTGCGCAACCGGCGCTGTCCTCTGCGCCGCGTGCCGACAAGTTCGACGCTGACGGCGCGTCACTGCGCCTCGCTCATGCTTGCAGCGTTAGTTCGATGCTGTCCCTGATCTTCGGCAACGGAACGAGTGTTGCCCCAAGCGAGATCCGTGATCTGGATGGGCTCATGGGAGCCGTGCAGCACCTGCGCAATATCCTCGCAACGCTTCACGCGGAAGTCATGGCGGTGGCCGGTGACCTGCCCAGCGATTTCCGCACGAACGTCTTCGAAGCGTCGAGCCTCGCGACGCTCGTGGATGAAATGGAGTGGCTCGGCCAGTACACCTTTGCGATGGGCAATGAAGCCCTGTCCGACTACTTCAGCACGATCTGCGCCGCCTGCGAGAAGGCCTCGGAAGCGATCAATGCACCTGAAGGAGCGCCAGCATGAGCAGGCTCGATGCACCCGGGGTGAGCCGCCGCGACGAGCGCGGGCACGCGGTCTACAGCGGCAGCGCGGAAGCGCTGATGGACGCCGGCTTGGTCCAGGCGCACGAGCTGCCAGGCCAGGCCGGAAATCCGCGCGGCATGGTGACGGTCGACGGCGCCAAGCGTGTCGTGGCCTGCGTTCGCGAGGGCGAGCCGCGGCTGGAGGTCTGGACAACCTTGGCCGACTGGCCGTTCCCGGTTGCGGGCGGGACTTTCATGGGCCACCCGGTCGAGAGCGTCCCGGCGCCAGCACCCGTGGTGAAGCGCCGCGCCCCCAGCATCCGGCTCGAACTCACGGACGAGCAGTGCTTCTTCGTCGCGCAGTTGCCTTCCGCGATTCGCGCACTGCGCGAACGCACCACAGGCGCCCTGCCGCCGGTGCTGATCGACCTGAACGAGATGCGGATCACCGTTGGACGTACAGCATGAGCACGCACGACCTGAACCTGCTGCAGGCGGCCCGCGAAGCTCGAGCGGATGGCCGATGGATGGAGGCCGCGGTGCTGCTCACCGAAGCCGCCGATGCGGTCGGGCGGCAAGTTGGGCTGATCGGCGCCACCGAACTCGGCCTGCGGCGAGACGCCTACCTGTGCCTGAACTTCACTACGCAGTTCATCGAGCATCGGGAGAGTTCGCGAAAGCGCCAGCCGCGGGCGGACTTCTCGGAGGAATGGCGCCAGCCGTCCGGTGACCTGGCGCGGTCGCTGGCCGCCCTAGTCACGACGCCGCGCACGGTATGGGCGAGGACGTGATGGCCACAGCCCCCGCACGCAAGCGCGCCCTTCGCCTGGTGCCGGCGCACCGGAACCCTATCGACGCCGACATGGTGGCCTTCAACGTCATGGAGTTCATCGACTCCGAATTTCCGGAGATGTGGCTTCACGCGCCGATGCTCGCCCGCATGAGGCTGCGCAACAGGATCGTGAAAGCGGTTCACGAGCAGGAGCGTGAGGGGTGACGACGCACCTGCAACCCCGCGTGGTCCGCCACCGCGACGCGCCGGCCTACCTCGGCATGGATCGCAATCGGTTCGATGCCGACGTGCGGCCTTTCCTCACTGAAATCCCAATCGGCGACCGAGGAATCGCCTTCGACAGATTGGAACTCGACGCCTGGGTCGAGGCGTATATTGCCCAGCGTGGACGCCCGAGTCGCGCAAGGAAAGGAGAAACACCATGCGAACTCGGACAAAGGGGATCCAGCTCTTCGGAAATGAGCGGGTCATCGCGAAGCAGTACCTTGGCCAAAGAATCTTCCAGCGCCTCGGCGCGGTCTCGCAAGACGATGCAGAAGCCTGGCTTCGCGGTCGTCAGCTCGAAATCGACGCCGAGCGGGCAAAGCAACTTCGAACAGGCGCTGACCGCCTGTGGGCAGATGGGGCTGGCAAGTACCTGATGGAATGCAAGCAGCGCGGAGTGCGCTCGCTGGAAACCATCAGCTACCACGTCAAGATCCTGCTGCCCTACATCGGCAGCCTGCCGATGGGCGACGTGTGCAATGACTCGCTGGAGACGTTCAAGGCCGAGCGGATTGAAGAGGACGGAGCCAAGAACTCCACCGTCAATCGCAGCCTCGAGGTGGTGCGGACCGTGATGAACCGTGCGGCGCGCGTCTGGCGCGACCAGGGGAAGCCCTGGCTGCCATCACCGCCGCTGATCGAGATGCTGGACGAAGAGGCGCAGCGGAGAAAGCCGTATCCGCTGTCCTGGGCAGAGCAGGCGCAGTTGGTTCCG
>JAFECZ010000445.1 GCA_018241905.1 Pseudomonadota bacterium | reverse complement strand
AGGCGGGCTTCCATCTGCGCCAGGTGCTTGCTGACGGCGGGGGTGGTCACGCCCAGTTCGCGCGCGGCGGCGCTCAGGCTGCCGGCGCTGGCCACGGCCGAGAAGAAGCCCAGGTCCGCGGGCGCAATTCCACTGGCCATGCGGCCTCCTCATTCTTGAATTCAGGTTAACGATGGATTCACTTTAGCGCCGATCCGGAAGTGCCTTGGATTTCTACAGTACGTCCCATCGCATCCCACTCACCCATCACGGAGCAAGCAGCATGAAGACGTACAAGATCGCAACCATTCCGGGCGACGGCATCGGCAAGGAAGTGGTGCCCGCCGGCCGGCAGGTGCTGGAGGCCGTGGCCGCCGGCAGCGGCTTCGGTTTCGAGTTCGAGGACTTCGGCTGGGGCGGCGACTGGTTCCGCCAGCACGGCGCGATGATGCCGGCCGACGGCCTGGATGCACTGAAGGGCAAGGACGCCATCCTGTTCGGCTCGGCCGGCGACCCGCACATTCCGGACCACATCACGCTGTGGGGCCTGCGCCTGAAGATCTGCCAGGGTTTCGACCAGTACGCCAACGTGCGGCCCACGCGCATCCTGCCCGGCATCGACGGCCCGCTCAAGCGCTGCAGCCCGCAAGACCTGGACTGGGTGATCGTGCGCGAGAACTCCGAGGGCGAGTATTCCGGCGTGGGCGGCCGCGCCCACCAGGGACACCCCATCGAGGTGGCCACCGACGTGTCCATCATGACCCGCGCCGGCGTGGAGCGCATCATCCGCTTTGCCTTCCGCCTGGCCCAGTCGCGGCCGCGCAAGCAGCTCACCGTGGTCACCAAGAGCAATGCGCAGCGCCACGCAATGGTGATGTGGGACCAGATCGCCAATGAAGTGGCCGCCGAGTTTCCCGACGTCAAGTGGGACAAGGAACTGGTCGACGCCATGACGGCGCGCATGGTCAACAAGCCGGCCACGCTCGACACCATCGTGGCCACCAACCTGCATGCCGACATCCTGAGCGACCTGGCTGCGGCGCTCGCCGGCAGCCTGGGCATTGCGCCCACCGGCAACATCGACCCCGAGCGCCGCTACCCCTCGATGTTCGAGCCCATCCACGGCTCGGCCTTCGACATCATGGGCCAGGGCCTGGCCAACCCGGTGGGCACCTTCTGGTCGGTGGTGATGCTGCTCGAACACCTGGGCGAGCACGAGGCCGCCGCCCGCGTGATGGCCGCCGTCGAGCAGGTCACGGCCAACCCCGCGCTGCACACGCGCGACCTGGGCGGCACGGCCACGACTGCCGCAGTGACCGAGGCAGTCTGCGCACTTCTCGCCTCCGCCCCGGTGCGCAAGGTGGCCTGAACGGCCGCCCGAGGTTCTCGCCGCCCACCCCGCTTGCCATCGACCCGCGCCAAGGCGGCGCGGGCGGGCAAGTGCAGCCCGCAAGACACAAGACCCAAGGAGACAAGCATGAGCATTCGCATCACCCGGCGCAGTGCCACCGCCATGGCCGCCATCGCCCTGGTGCTGGCGGCATCCGGCGCCGCTGCGCAGACCTGGCCCGCCAAGCCGATCAACCTGGTGGTGCCCTTCCCGCCCGGCGGCAGCTCCGACGTGCTGGCGCGCTCGCTGAGCGACAAGCTCTCGCAGAGCCTGGGCCAACCGGTCATCGTCGAAAGCAAGCCCGGCGCCGGCGCCACCGTGGGCGCCGACTACGTGGCCAAGGCCAGGCCCGACGGCTACACGCTGCTGATGGGCGCGGTGCACCACACCATTGCCACCAGCGTCTACAAGAAGCTGCCCTACGACTTCGAGACCAGCTTCGCGCCCATCACCACCATTGCCATCGTGCCCAACGTGCTGGTGGTGAACGCGAAGAACCCGGCCACCGACGTGAAGGGCCTCGTTGCGCAGGCCAAGGCCGCGCCGGGCAAGCTGTCGTACGGCTCGAACGGCAACGGCACCGTGCAGCACCTGATCGGCACGCAGTTCTCCAGCCTGGCCGGCGTGGAACTGCTGCACGTGCCCTACAAGGGCAGCGCCCCGCTCACCACCGACCTGCTGGGCGGCCAGGTGGACATGTCCTTCGACACGCTCACGCCGGTGGTGCAGCACATCAAGGGCGGCAAGCTGCGCGCGCTGGCCGTGACCACCGCCAAGCGTTCGAGCACGCTGCCCGACGTGCCCACGCTGGCCGAGGCGGGCCTCAAGGGCTTCGACCAGGGCACCTGGTTCGGAATCCTGGCCCCCAAGGACACGCCCAAGGACGTGGTGGCCAGGCTCAACACCGAGATGGTGAAGATCATCCAGTCGCCAGAATTCCGCAAGCGCATGGAAGACGTCGGCGCCGAACCCGTGGGCGACAGCACCGAACAGATGGCCGCCAGGATCAAGAGCGACACCGCCAAGTACGCCCAGCTGGTGAAGGATGCCAAGGTCAGCATCGACTGACGGCGCGAGGCGCCGCCTGGCTCAGCGCAACTCGAACACCGCTTCCTTCACGGCCTCGGAGTCCAGCCCCACCTGCAGGTTGAACTTGCCCGGCTCCGCCGCGTACTCGAGCTTGGCGTTGTAGAACTTGAGCTTGTCCTCGCCGACGTTGAAGCGAAGCGTCTTCTTCTCGCCGGGCTGCAGCATCACCTTCTGGAAGTCCTTGAGTTCCTTTACCGGGCGCACCACCGAGGCGGCCAGGTCCTGGATGTAGAGCTGCACCACCGTCTCGCCCGCACGGTCGCCCGTGTTGGTGACGGTGACGCTGGCCTCCACCTTGCCACCCCGCCGCATGGTGGGGCTCGACAGGGTCACGTCGCTCAACGAGAAGTCGGTGTAGCTCAGGCCATAGCCGAAGGGGTACAGCGCGCCTTGCGGCTCGTCGAAGTACTGCGAGGTGTAGTTGCCGGGCTTGCCCGGCGTAAAGGGCCGGCCCAGGCGCGGATGGTTGTAGTAGGTGGGAATCTGCCCCACCGAGCGCGGCAGCGAGATGGGCAGCTTGCCCGACGGGTTGGCGTCGCCGTAGAGCACGTCGGCAATGGCGTTGCCGCCTTCGGTGCCGGCGAACCATGTCTCGAGAATCGCATCGGCGTTCTCGCGCTCCCAGTTCAGCGTGAGCGGGCGGCCGTTGAGCAGCACCAGCACCAGCGGCTTGCCGGTGGCCTTGAGCGCCTTGAGCAGCGCCTGCTGGCTCTCGGGCAGGTCAAGACGCGTGCGGCTGGACGACTCGTGCGACATGCCCCGCGCCTCGCCCACCGCAGCCACCACCACGTCGGCCTGCCTGGCGGCGGCCACGGCCTCGTCGATCATGGCCTGCGGCGTGCGGCGGTCCTGCGTGACCTCCGGCGCGTCCCAGTTCAGGAAGTTGAGGTACTCGACCAGCTTGGGGTCGTTGGTGACGTTCGAGCCGCGCGCATACAACAGCTTGCCGCCCTGGCCCGACAGCAGGTTGCCCATGCCCTGGCGCAGCGTAACGGTCTGCGCCGTCACGGCCTGGCCGGACCACACGCCCATCATGTCCACCTGCGCGTCGGCCAGCGGGCCCACCAGCGCCACGGTGGCGCTCTTCTTCAAGGGCAGCGTCTTGCTCTTGTTCTCGAGCAGCACCAGGGAATTGCGCGCCATCTCGCGCGCCTGGGCGCGGTGCAGGCGGCTGTCGGCCTTGGGATCGGCCGGGTCGTCCTCGGCCTTGCCGATGCGCAGGAACGGGTTGTGGAACAGGCCCATGTCGTACTTGGCGCCCAGCACTTCGCGCACCGCGTTGTCCAGCTCGCCCTGCTTGACCTTGCCCGAGCGCACCAGGCCCGGCAGTTCCTTGCTGTAGACCTGGTCGGCCATGCTCATGTCCACACCCGCCTCGATGGCCAGCTTGGCCGCCTCGACCTCGTCGCCGGCCACGCCGTGGCGCATCAGCTCGGTAATGGCGCCGTGGTCGCTGACGGTGAGGCCCTTGAAGCCCCACTGCTTGCGCAAGAGGTCTTGCAGCAGCCACTTGTTGGCCGAGGCCGGCACGCCGTTGACGGTGTTCAGCGCAATCATCACGCCGCCCGCGCCCGCATCGATGGCCGCCTTGTAGGGCGGCAGGTAATCGTTGTACATGCGCATGGGGCTCATGTCGACCACGTTGTAGTCGCGCCCGCCTTCCACGGCGCCGTACAGCGCGAAGTGCTTCACCGCCGACATGATGCTGTCGGCCTTGGCGGGCGAGCCGTTCTGGAAGCCCTGCACCATGGCACGCGCCAGTTGCGACACCAGGTACGGGTCTTCGCCGAAGCCTTCGGAGGTGCGGCCCCAGCGCGGGTCGCGCGCAATGTCCACCGTGGGCGACCAGGTGATGTCGATGCCGTCCGCGCTGGCCTCGATGGCCGACACGCGCGCGACCTTGCGCACGGCCTCCATGTCCCAGATCGATGCCAGGCCCAGGCCGATGGGGAAGGAGGTGCGGT
>JAFECZ010000444.1 GCA_018241905.1 Pseudomonadota bacterium | reverse complement strand
GATCAGGGCAGCCTGGTGGCTGCAGGACGCAATCTGGGCCTGACGCCTTCCGCCGTGAGCCGGGCCCTGGCCGAACTGGAGCAGGCGCTGGGCGCCACGCTGCTGCATCGGAGCACGCGGCGCCTTCAGCTCACCGAGGATGGCAAGCTGGTTTATGAGCAGGCGCAGGAGATTCTGGCGCGCCTGGGCGCAATGGAGTCCGCGGTGGCACGACGCCGGCAGCAGGTCAGCGGCATCTTGCGGGTGGGCCTACCCGTGCCCCTGGGGCGCTACATCATCTGGCCCCGGATTCACCTCCTGCTGGACAGGCACCCCAATCTGCGCGTGGTGTGCATGCCCGTGCAGGACTCGCGCAAGATGCAGGACGAGAACATCGACATCATGCTCACGGCCGGCGAGCCGCCACCCAGCCGACTCGTCGCTCGCAGGCTGGCGTTGGGGCGGCCCGCCATCTACGCGTCCGCCGCCTACCTGCGCCAGCACGGCGAACCGCGCGTGCCCGAGGATCTCGCTGCTCACCGTAGCCTGGTCTTTCACGGCCCTTGGATGCAGGTGCCCGCGGAGGAGTGGCATTTCAAGAACGGCAGGACGACACGCTCCGTAAAAGTGACGCCAAACGTGATCAGCTCGGACCGGGAAGGCATGGTCGTCGCGGCCATGGGGGGTGCGGGATTGATCCGCCTCGCCTGTTTCGATCCTGAACTGATCAGCGACGGGCGCCTGCAGCGGGTACTACCCGACTGGGAGTGCACCGATGGCTTCAATGTCTATGCGCTGTACCGGCGCGGAGCGCAGTCGAATCCGCGGATACAGGCCTTTCTCGATTTCATGCACGAGGCCTTCGCGGCCTTCGACCCCCAGCAGATCACGTTGTGGAGAGCGTGAGGGAACTCCCCCGCGAACGACCACGCACCTCGCATTCGCGTGTACGCCGGGGATCGGTGTCAGCGCATGTCAGCTGTCGCTCATTCGCGTGCCGGCGATGCTGGTCGCACTGACAGCCCGGCTCAAAGGAGTGGAGGCGGCCGCGCCGGTGGTCGGCATCGCTTCGGTGGTCGTCGGCATCGGCGGCGTGCTGTTTGCCTGGCTGGAGCTCACACGCGTGGGCGCGCCGCGCTCTGCTGCGGGCTCGGCGAAGCTGCGCACTTCGTAAAGGACACCGGTCGAGTGTGGGGGGGCCGTGTATGTGCAGGCACTTGCCCTGCGCGGTGATCCGCACCGCTGCCCCGCTACGCGAGGCGCGGGGCGTTTTTCACCGTGCCTTTGGCGTCTAGCCGCGGCGACGGGCGACTGCTGATCAGCAGTCACGTGACAGGGTCACCCTAGTCTTCTGGTACGTCCCGTTGCAGACAATATGCGTTAGGTCGTCGAGCCGGAGCAAACGGCCTTTCACGACCTCGGAGTGTCGCTAGTCCTCAACGACATCAGACGCCTCGGGCGCCTCGCGATCTAACCGACGACAGCCGGTCACCACTCGAAGGATTTCGTGCTCGGCGCGGGCGAGACCTACCCAGGTGGAGGATGTGCTGCGGGTGATCGTCGCCGCCTTCGAGCCAAGCCTGATTTTCTTTTGAGAGCCGAAGCGGACCACCTCTCGTACAACCCCCAACTGGGTGATGCCTGCGCCGACCCTTGGGTAGCCAATGCGGCTTGAAGCCGGCCATTTGTATCCACTCCAGGATCGAGCTCAAAACCATTGAGGAGTGCAGACGAAGCTATCGATGGCGCGGCGAGCAAGTGACTCGCCTTGCTTTGTTCCGCGCGCCTCGGTTTTCGGGCGTAAGTATCAAGGTCAAGGAAGGAGTGCTGCATCATGTCTTATGCACATTGCGTCCATTCATCGCACATCCGGCTTTTCCTGACAGTGATCGTTAGCTCGGCCCTGGCCGCATCGGCGACCGTGCATGCCAGGCAGCCCTCAGCACAACCGGTCTCCCGGACCATGACGCTTTCGCAGGACTCCAATGCGATGACGCGCAGCGGCCTCTACGCATCCGAGCGCGAGGCTGGTCTCATGGCGTCGGTCTGGCATGACCGCGTCATCACGGTACGCGTGGACTGTTGCGGAAAATCGGCCATCGACCGGGCAGTGAAGCAGGTGTGGAACACCCACGTGGCCTATGACACCCCCTCCGATATTGCGGTGCTGGTACTCGGTAAGAATTCGCTTCAGGCGGCGCAGGTCGTCGACCGCCTTTCTGAATTGGGCCTGAGTCGGGTCTGGCTGGTCACTGCACCCTGAACGGTGGCGCCGATTGTGCCGCTTGGGCTTAGGCGTCTTCGCATCAGACACCTGCCTTCAAGGCGCCATTTGGCAAGCAGCCGCAGGAGCGTCTCGTCCATGACGTCACATGAGTGGGCTGCTGACGGTTTCAAAGACACCTTGTCAAGGTGGACGATGAAACCGGAGGTGGTTCGTGGAGAGTAGAAGGACATTTGGGCGAGAGCTCAAGCTTGAGGCGGTCCAACTGGTCACCCTGGGTGGGGTGACGCTGTGATGCAGCCATTTTGGCTCGTTGACTTAAAAGACCGCTATCGCTGCAGTCCCTCGGTTCAGGCCGGCCATGACCGACCGTTCGCCCCCGGCGCCAGTCCAGTTGACGTCCCGGCCTCGAAGGCTGACCTACCTCTTCGGCGCGTCCAGCCTGACCTTCGCGGGGCCGACCTTTCCGACATCCGCCCACACCTTTGCATCGAAGAGGAACTCGGCGACGGCGCATGTAGGCATGTCGATGACCTCGCTCGACAGTCGGTGCGCGAGGTCGGTGAACTCGGGGTTGTGACCGAAGAGCATCACGCTGTCTACATGGTCACCGATTGCGCAAATGATGGCGAGCAAGGTGTCAGGGCTGCTCGCATATAGCCGCTCATCGACAACGATGTCTTCTCGCTGGTAGCCGATCTCGTCGGCGAGGAGTTGCGCCGTCGTCAGCGCGCGCAGGGCCGGGCTGGACGCGATCAGATCGGGCTTCACCCCGCGCTTTTTGAGGCGCTTGCCCATTGCGGGTGCGTCCTGGCGGCCGCGATCGTTCAACGGTCGTTCCCGGTCAGGCAAGGATGGATCGTCACGACTTGATTTGGCATGCCGGACTAGAAGCAGGGTTTTCATAATGATCTCCCGAGTTGATTCAACTCTACAGGGGAGCAGCCCTTCCTCTCAAGGCTTTGGACGCTCGCGCGCAGTAGCCGCAGTCCGCTGCTGCCCGGCTGCAAGCCAGCCGACTTCGGCCGTCCGATGCAGGTCCTTCTAAAGTCTGCATTCGCTGCGCCCCGGGCAAGGCGGTCCGCCCTGTTAGTTGCGTATCGCGGAAGTCTGGGGCTCGGCAAAGCAGACTTCCCCAGGCTAGAACTTTGCATTGTGGTTTCGGGCCGCGGCGAGGGAGCGGCTCGACCTAAACTGAGGTCCACACGGTCCTCTACCGCCGAGATCAAACTTGAAGCTCATGGTCGCCGAGCGCGACCATGCCTCCTCGGTCAACTAGACAGACATCTACCTTGAACTCACGGGACAACATCCAGCTACTACTCAAAGAAATCGAGCGGTTTGCTTCAGCGGAGACGGCACAAGCTTTCATGCCACCCGTCAACGGTGCGTACGTGGCCCAAATTGAGCAGTCTCTGGGGGTCTCTCTACCGAGTGAAATCCATGCCCTGCTGGCATGGCATGACGGGCATAAATGGAACACTCCGCTGCGACCAAGTGACAACCGCGGTCTCATGTCCGCGCCACCCAACTGCGTGGCGCGCTTGATTCGCTGACGCTATTGAAAGCGGGACGGCCGAAGAAAAAAGGCAATTGATCCGGCGCGACCCAAGGTCGCCCACGAAGCCTATCCCGCACGCAGACCCGAGCTGAGGGGCGCGGGGCGTTGCGTCGCGCGCAACAGGCTCGAGTAGCCTTTCCAGCTGTGCCTGCCGCTCGCGGGAAATAGGCCGTCGCGAGCAAAGTCGACCAACGCTTGATACCCGGATTCCCTGGCTTCAACAGCCTCGAGCTCGTGTTTCACCAGCTGCACCGAATCGTCACTTTCACCGTAACGGGCCGTGAGGTCGCTCAGCAGGTTCTTCAATTCGCAGAGGTATCGGGACATGCTCGCTCTCCATCGAGGAAGGACGGCCCATCGAGAAGCATGAGGTGATGGAGCATACCTTCCCTGGGTTTGACAAGTAACCAAATCCAGCTGGACAGGCACCCGCGAGCGTTCACGGTTCATGGAAAACGGCCAAGCCGTTTCGCTCAATCGGCGACGGGCAATGCCGCGGTACGCTCGCTCGGTCGGTCGGACTTGCAGGATTACCGCTTTGGCTGCGAGCGGATTTTGGGGCAAAGCCACTATCCGCAGCAAGAACACCGCCGCCGAACCCGACTAGATCCGCAGCCGCAGCTGCTTGGCCACATCATCCCAGCCGCAGAGTGCTTCGGCCGTGGTGCT
>JAFECZ010000443.1 GCA_018241905.1 Pseudomonadota bacterium | reverse complement strand
ATCTCGGGGCAGGGATCAATTTGCCGCTACCGACCCGGACATCAGCGCCGCACAGGCCTTCGCGCCGCCTACGATGTGCATCAGATACTTTGCGCGGGATGTGCCAACATACACAGTCTCGCCTTCGTTTGCGTTGGACACTTCCTCGCCGATCCAAAGCACAACCACTGGCGATTCCAGCCCCTTGAATCGCGCGACTGTGTCAACCAAGACAGTCCCCGCTACGCGGCGTTCGAAGGACCACTCGACCCTCCCAGGAAGCCGATGGCGCTGCAGCATTTCGTAGAGCATCGACTTCGGCCGCTTGACCAGCAACACGACAATGTCTGATGGCGAAAGCTTCTCGTCCGTGAGCAACCGCCGCACGCGGCGCTCAATCTCAGCTGCCTGTTCTTCGTCGGTTTCTATGCAAACTGTCTCTACGTCAGGGCCAACGAGTTCCGATGCATCGACAGGCGTTCCGACGTAGAAGCCATAAGCCAGCGTGTGAATTGGCGCCGTGTTGCGGCAATTGGCTGTCAGATGGAATGGTTCGTCTTCGATGGGCAGTTTGGCGTCCCGCCGATAGATGGCCTGATTGCGGTCTGTGAAAAGATAGAAAGCTCCTTCGCCGGGATCTTTCAGCAGGGTTTCGACGCCGAACCAGTATTCGTCGCTGAAGTCTTGCGCCTCATCGACGATGACGCTGTCATAGAGGTTCTGCGGCAGCGCTTCGTTTGCCAGAGCAAGCGCGAATGGCATCTGGACCTCGAACTTGTGCTGGTCGCCGTGCCCCGGATAAGACCGGGCCGCCTCAGCAAGCAGGTCCTGCCCGGTTTGCCGGCGTACCAAGTCAATACGCTGCTCACACAACTGGTGGTAGCTCATCACCGTAAGGTTGGCCGTGTTGGCAAGGCTGTGGGCGAGCACGTCCGCCAAAGGACGGTTGTAGCAGAGCAGCAGCACAGCCTGACCTTCCGCGGCCATCTGCCGTGCCTTCTCAACGGCGATAAGTGTTTTGCCGGTTCCCGCGCCGCCAGCGATGACCGCGCGCTTGCGTCCACCGAGGATGCGCAGCACGCGCGCCTGGCGCTCGGTCAGCCGGACCAGTTCCGCCTCTGCGTAGGCCAGCTCGGCGCGCAGTAGCGCCCGCACTTCCACCGATCCGCAGAGTATTTCCTCGACGAGCTCAACGCCGCGCCTGCCAAGATCCTGTTCCTGACCGGTGCGCCAGAAGGCGTTGGCCTGCGCGGCCCAAACCTGCAACTGAGCGAGGTCGGCTTGGCCCCCAATGAGTTGGCGTGCTCGGCTCGGATGCACCAACCGGCCGATATCGTGCAGATCGGGAAAGAACACCGCATGACCGCTGAGGACGCGTCGACCCGGCCAGGCACGCCATTTGGGGTGGCCCCTGATCTGGTCAAGGATCGCGTATTTCTCCGATTGGGCCTGCCGGAACGGATCCTTGATGGGGTTCACCGCGCCCGAGCGGTCGGTGGATGACCATGTACCACTGCGCCCATCTACTGCGATGCCGCCACCCTTGACCTCCACGGTCAATAGCCCTGCACCGGGGAACGCAAGTGTGAAATCCGTAAGCCGTCAATTAACCGCGCCCTTCCTCTCTGCGCAATGAACTGAGAGGCTACCTGCCCATGTAGATCAACGTGGACAGGTGGACATGACAGAGAAGTACGCAGAGTTGAAGGCCCGATTGGTCGTGAGGCGCAAGCGCGACGGTCGAAGCGTCTACGACGAAAGGGCCAAGCAGGAGTTGATTCTGGCGTGCCTCAAGCCAGGGGTGTCGGTGGCACGCATGGCGATGGAGCACGGGGTCAATGCGAACCTGCTGAGGGCGTGGATTGCCGCTTACCAGCAACGCAGTGCAGTGGAGCCGTCGACTCCCATCATTGCGCAAACGCGGGATGCGGCATTCGTTGCCGTGTGCGTCGAAACCGACCAGGGCAAGGTCCAGAACGTTTCGCAAAGCGAGCGCGTGATGTCGGTCCAGCCGGTGGTCAGCGCACCTGCGATGACCGTGGCGATGATTCCGGCTGAAGCGGCCTTGCCGCGGGTGGCCCCAATGGTCGGGCTGCACGTTCGGCTGCCTAACGGGGTGGAGATTGACTTGGGAGAGACGGGCTTGCAGGAGTTGTCGTCGCTGGTGCAGATGTTGGGTCAACTGCCATGTTCCGCTTTGACGAAGGCCTGAAGGTCTACTTGCACCGCGAGGCCATCGACTTCCGGATCGGCCTCAACGGCCTGGCGATCCTGGTCGAGCAAGCCCTCGGGCTGGATCCGTTTGCCGAGGCGCTGTACGTCTTCAGCAATCGGCGACGTGATCGCGTCAAGATTTTGGGCTGGCAGAGAAACGGCTTTTGGATGTTGATGAAACGTCTTGAGGAAGACAGGTTCATCTGGCCTGACGCCGTAACGGTGCCGACGTTGACGGTGGAGCAACTGCACTGGTTGCTCGATGGCATTGATCTCGCGGTGGTCCAGAAGCACCCCCGTCGCTTCTACGAGCGAGTGGCCTGAACGCTCACCGGCAGCTTGCAAGAAAGCTGCCGAAATCTTCCTCGACAATGCGATGTTTGAGGAACGCCTGCACGTCATGTTGATCGAAGCAGGCGATGGTTCAGATGCCCACCGCCGAAGAATTCGCAGCCCTGCAGCAAGCCCTGGCCGAGGCCACTCGGCGCAGCGAATCTCTCGTCGGCGAACTGCGCGTGGTCACCACCGAGCGGGACTTGGCTCTGGAGCGGCTTCGTGCGTTGCAGCGTCAGTTGTTCGCCGCCAAGAGCGAGGCCCGCGGCACCGACCAGAAGGACCTGTTCCTCAACGAGGCCGAGGCGCTCGCGCCAACCGCGCAAACACTGCCGGCCGAAATCGATGATGAGGACTCGACACCGGTCGCTGGCCACCAGCGCAAGAAGCGCGGACGCAAGCCGCTGGACCCCGCACTGCCGCGTGACATCGTTCGCCACGAGCTGCCCGAGTCCGAGCGCATCTGCGCGCACGACGGCCACGCGTTGATCGAGATCGGCGCCGAGGTCAGCGAGCAGATGCACGTCATCCCCGAGCAGGTGCGCGTGCTGCAGCACCACCGCATCAAGTACGCGTGCCCGTGCTGTGACTTGAGCCTGAAGGTCGCACCGACACCGGCTCGCATCATCCCGCGAGGTCTGCTCACCGAGGAGGCGCAGGCCTGGGTCATCACGGGCAAGTACCAGTTCGGGATGCCGCTGTATCGCACGGCCGTTCTGCTGCGCCGCTTCGGCGGCGACATCGTGAGCAACACCCTGGCCGCCGGGGTGGTGCGCATCGGCCAGGCCGTGCAGCCCATCATCAACCTGCTGCGTGACCACCTGTTGGACTCGGACCTGATCTACGGGGACGAGACGACCGTTCAGGTGCTCAAGGAGCCCGGGCGCCAGGCGCAGACGAAAAGCTTCATGTGGGCCCAAATGAACGGCAGCGGACCACCGGTGCGACTGTTCGCCTACGCGCCGGGGCGTGGTGCCGTGCACGCGCAGAAGCTCTATGCCGGAATCCGGCGCGGCGCCACGCTCGTGACCGACGGGTATCAGGTCTACGACGGCATTGCCGCGGACCATGGCCTGACGCATCTTGGATGCTGGGTGCATGCACGCAGGCCCTTTGTCAAAGCCGAGGAGGCGATCCCGAAGTCGGCCCGGTCACCGGACCAACTGGCTACGCGGTTCATCAAACTCATTGGCAAGCTTTATCGCGCGGAGGCGCTGTCAGAGAAGTGGTCGCCATTGCGCCGCGCTCGGCTGCGCAAACGCTACAGCGCCGCAGTGGTCAAGGAGATCGAACAGTTGCTGCTCAAGCACCTGCACGCCGTTGCGCCCTCAAGCCTGCTGGGCGAGGCGCTGCACTACATGCATGGCCAGTGGCCCAAGCTCATCCGCTTCCTGGACAGTGGGACCTGGCCGCTGGACTCCAACCCGGTGGAAAACGCCATCAGGCCGTTTGTCGTTGGTCGCCGGTCATGGCTGTTTGCCGACACCGTTGGCGGTGCGAACGCGAGTGCCAATCTCTACTCACTCATCGAGACGGCCCGTGCCAACAACGTAGAGCCGTATCGCTACCTCGTCGCCTTGTTCAAGAAACTGCCGCTGGCGCAGACGGCCGACGACTACGAGGCGCTACTGCCCTGGAACATCGCGCTGCCAGCCTCGTAGACCAATCCCTGCACTTCATCAGCGTCGATGAACAGGGCGCGGTTAATTGACGGCTTACTGAAATCCGCTTCGCCTTCGCGCAGCTGATGCAATTTGTCGCGGTAGGCCCAGGTGGTCGAATGAACCACCAGCACATCATTGGGCAATTGGTCACGACAGGCTCGGTAAAAGCGAGCCTCCGCTCGCGAGGGCAACGCGTTCAACTGATCTTCGCTGAGGAGGGGTCTCATGGTGGCCATCGTCAAGCCTCTTTGGA
>JAFECZ010000442.1 GCA_018241905.1 Pseudomonadota bacterium | reverse complement strand
TGGGCAATCTTCTCGAAGGTCTTGCCGCTGCCGAAATACACCTCCTGCACCTTCGGATGGTCGCGGATTTCCAGCGGCTTGCCCTCGGCGATGAGGCGGCCACGCGCCAGCACGATGCTGCGATCGGCATAGGCGAAGACCACGTCCATGCTGTGCTCGGTGAAGAGCACCGCCATGTTGCGCTCGATGACCAGCTGCTTGGTCAGCGCCATCAGGTCGTTGCGCTCCTTGGGCGCCATGCCGGCGGTGGGCTCGTCCATCAGCAGCAGCTTGGGGTCGTTGGCCATGGCGATGGCCAGCTCCACGCGCTTGACGTCGCCGTAGGCCAGTTCGCTGCAGGGCCTGTCGGCCTGCGCCTTCATGCCCACCTGGTCGAGCAGGTGCAGCGCGTCCTCGCGCCGGTGGTCGGCCGCGCGGCGCCACATGGCAAAGAGCTTGTGGTCGTGCGAGAGCAGCGCCATCTGCACGTTCTCCACCACCGTGAGCGAGGCAAAGGTCTCGGCGATCTGGAAGGTGCGGCCCACGCCCAGGCGCCAGATGTCGCGCGGGGCCTTGGCCGTAAGCTCCACGCCGCCGAGCTTGATCGAGCCCTGGCTGGCACGCAGCTGTCCGTTGACCATGTTGAAGGTGGTGGACTTGCCCGCGCCGTTGGGTCCGATGAAGGCCAGCAGCTCGCCCGCGTGCAGGTCGAAGCTGATGCCGTCCACCGCCTTCACGCCGCCGAAGGACTTGCCCAGGTCGCGCACCTGCAGCAGCACGTCGTGGTTGGTGCTCGTGGTCATGCCTGCACCTCCTTCGTGGCCACCTTGGATTCAGGCGACGGCACCCGCGCAGGCCGCAGCCGCTGCGCCACTTGATGAATGAAGCCCGCGATGCCCTGCGGGAACAGCAGCACCAGCAGCAAGATGATGCCGCCGAGCATGGCGCGCCAGTAGTCGGTGCCGCGCGCCACCGTGTCGTGCAGCCAGCTGAAGGTGACCGCGCCCACCACCGGCCCGGCCAGCGTCTGGATGCCGCCCAGCAGCACCATCACCAGGCCGTCGACCGACTTGGTGACGTTGAGCACCTCGGGCGAGATGCTGCCCTTGGAGAAGGCGTACAGGGCCCCGGCCAGCCCGCCCACCGCGCCGGCCACCACGAAGGCCGCCCACTGCATGCGCTTGACGTCGATGCCGATGGCGTCGGCCCGCAGCAGCGAATCGCGGCCCGCACGCATCGCATAGCCGAAGGGCGAGAACAGCACGCGACGCAGCCACCAGATGCCCAGCCCGGTAAGCGCAAGCGTGAGCCAGTAGTACATGCGCTTGTCCGAGAAGAAGGCCGAGGGCCAAACGCCGGTCAGGCCGTTGCTGCCGCCGGTGAAGCTGTCCCACTGATAGGTGATGGCCCAGGTGATCTGCGCAAAGGCCAGCGTGAGCATGGCCAGGTACACGCCCGACAACCGCACCGCGAACCAGCCGAACACCAGCGCGCCCAGGCCCGCGACCAGCGGCGCGACCACCAGCGCCATCTCCATCGGCATGCCGCTCGCGCGCACCAGCAATGCGGCGCCATAGGCACCCAGCCCGAAGTAGGCCGCGTGGCCGAAGGAATGCATGCCCGCCGGGCCCATGATGAAGTGCAGGCTGGTGGCGAACAGCGCCGCCACCATCAGGTCGATGGCCAGCACGGTGGCATAGGACGATGCATCGGTGAAAAGCGGCATGGCCGCCAGCAGCAGGGCCAGCACCGCCACCGAAGCGACGTACGACGTGGAGGGCCGGCGCAGCGGCGCCTCCGGCGTGCCCACGTAGCGGCTGGGCGCCTGCGGCCGGCCCATGAGGCCCCAGGGCCGCCACACCAGCACCACGGCCATGACCAGGAAGTCCACCATCAGCGTGAGCTTGGAAAACGACACGCTGACGCCCAGGATGTCGACCACGCCCAGCCAGATGCACACCGCCTTGAGCTCGGCCACGAGCAAGGCGGCCAGGTAGGCGCCGGGCAGCGAGCCCATGCCGCCGACCACCACCACGACAAAGGCCGCGCCGATGGTCAGCATGTCCATCTCCAGCGTGGCCGGCTCGCGCGGCAGCTGCAACGCGCCGCCCAGGCCGGCCAACAAGGCGCCGAGCGCGAATACCGCGGTGAAGAGCCAGGCCTGGTTGACGCCCAGCGCGCTGACCATCTCGCGGTCTTGCGTGGCCGCGCGCACCAGCGTGCCGAAGCGGGTGCGCGTGAGCAGCAGCCACACCAGGCCCAGCACCACCGGGCCGACCACGATCAGGAACAGGTCGTAGCTGGGAAACTGCCGCCCCAGAATCTCGACCGCGCCGCGCAGCCCCGGCGCGCGCGGGCCCAGCAGTTCGTCAGGCCCCCAGATCCACAGCGATGCGTCCTTGATCACCAGCACCAGCGCAAAGGTGGCCAGCAGCTGGAACAGCTCCGGCGCCTTGTAGATGCGGCGCAGCAGCAGCACCTCGATCACCGCGCCCAGCACGCCCACCGCCACCGCCGCCAGCAGCAGCGCCGGCCAGAAGCCCAGCGTGCCGCCCAGCCGGTCGGTGAGCGTGTAGGCGATGTAGATGCCCACCATGTAGAACGAGCCGTGCGCAAAGTTGACGATGCGGGTCACGCCGAAGATCAGCGACAGCCCCGCCGCCACCAGAAAGAGCGACGATGCGCCGGCCAGCCCGTTGAGCAGCTGGACGATGAAGCCGGAAAAACTCATTCAAGATTCCTAGAACCCCGCGAAGCGGCTTGGGTAATGCCTTCTCAATCGGCAGCGCGCAGCTTCTTGACTTCTTCGTCCGAAGGCTGGAACTTGGCGCCGTCCTTGTAGCTGTAGTCGACCATCACGCCCTTGCCGCCTTCGTTCTTGGTCAGGCCCACGTAGGCGCCCATGGTGGACTGGTGGTCTTGTGCGCGGTACTGGATCTTGCCGAAGGGCGACATCAGTTCCAGGCCGCTGAAGGCCGCCACCAGCTTCTCGGTGTCGGTGCCGCCTGCCTTCTTGATGCCGGCGGCCAGCGAATGGATCATGGAATAGCCCACCACCGAGCCCAGGCGCGGGTAGTCGCTGTACTTGCCCTGGTAGGCCTTCATCCACGCATCGTGCTCGGGCGTCTTGAGCGAGTACCAGGGGTAGCCGGTCACGATCCAGCCGGTGGGCGCCTCGTCCTTCAGCGCGTCCATGTACTCGGGCTCGCCGGTGAGCACGCTGACCACCGTGCGGTCCTTGAACAGGCCGCGCGTGTTGCCCTCGCGCACGAACTTCGAGAGGTCGGCGCCGAACAGCACGTTGAAGATCGCGTCGGGCTTGGCGTCGGCCAGGGCCTGCACCACGCTGCCGGCATCCACCTTGCCCAGCGGCGTGGCCTGCTCGGCCACGAACTCGATGTCGGGCTGGGCCGCCTTCATCAGCTGCTTGAAGGTGGCAATGGACGACTGGCCGTACTCGTAGTTGGGATAGACCAGCGCCCAGCGCTTCTTCTTGGCCTTGAGCGCATCGGGCACCAGCATGGCGACCTGCATGTAGGTCGAGGGGCGCAGGCGGAAGGTGTAGTGGTTGCCGTTTTGCCAGACGATCTTGTCGGTCAGCGGCTCGCCGGCCAGGTAGAAGAATTTCTTCTGCTTGGCGAAGTCGGTCAGGGCCAGACCGGTGTTGGACAGGAAGGCACCGGCCAGCACGTCCACCTTCTCGCGCGAGACAAGCTCCTCGGCCAGGCGCACCGTGTCGCCCGGGTTGCCGTTGTCGTCGCGCGAAACGAGCTCGAGCTTCTTGCCGCCCACGCCGCCGGCCTTGTTGATTTCCTCGACCGCCAGCTCCATGCCCTTCTTGTAGGGCTCCAGGAAGGCGGGCTGCGCCTTGTAGCTGTTGATCTCGCCGATCTTGATCACGCCTTGGGCATGAGCAGGAACCAGGGCCACGGTGAGCGCGGCCAGCGAGAGCGCGCTGAATGCAGCGAAGCGCAGGGATTTCATCAAGTTTCTCCTAGGGTTCTTCAGGGGATCAACGAAGCGGATTCTTCTCATGGGGTGGGGCGACGTCAGCGAAGGCCGTCCTCGCCCTTGATCTCGGAAACCTGCAGGCCGCCGATGCGCGGCAGCGGCCGGCCGCTGTCGGTGACGGCCACGGCTACCACGATCTCGTTGGCGCGCGGCGCATCCGACACGCGAGCCTCGACGGCGTCGAAGTGGCTGCGCACGAAGGCCGCGTCCTTGTGGCCCAGCGGCACGTCGATGGCGGTGCCCAGCGTGCCGCGCTTCTTGGCCGAGGGCACCAGCGCGGCGCCCTTCTCCACCGCGGCGCGCAGCGGCGCGCCCAGCTTGGGGTGCAGGATGGCGGCGGCGTGCTCCAGCTCGCCGGCCTCGCCGACGATGGCGGCCTTGCCGTAGCTCTGCGCCTGGCCGGGCGCAATGCCCAGCGCGGCCACGCATTTTCGGCCCAGTAGCGCGCCCAGCTCCT